>WTHH01000123.1 GCA_011523195.1 Verrucomicrobiales bacterium | reverse complement strand
ACTGGTAGCAATAAATTTCCCATTAGGTGATTTTTTTTCGCTTAGAAGTTCTACTTTGTCGCTATTTTTATAAGAACTGCACCCGACTAATATTACGGTTGCGATTATTGTGATTAAGATCGTGATTTTTTTTATCTTTATTTCCCCGCTGCTCAGTTTACTTCAGCAAGTGGCCAGTTCGGAGCGATCTCCTCATCGAGTGAAGTGGATGTCATCCCGTTGGCCAAGCGCATGTGTGCCACCATCCCCACCATGGCGGCGTTGTCGGTGCACAATACCGGATTGGCCAGACGCAAATCATAGCCTTTGATCTTACAATCTTGGCCAAGCGCAGACCGCAGACCGCTGTTGCAAGTAACCCCACCGGAGGCGGTGACGCACCGGACACCAAGCCGCTTGGCCGCACGCATCGTCTTTTTTACCAACACCTCGACGATTGCCGCCTGCACACCGGCGCAGAGATCCCGCAACTGCCGTCCGCTCTCAAGCACACCGGGGTTGTCACGAACAAAATAACGAACCGAAGTCTTGAGGCCGCTAAAGCTAAAGTCATAAGAATCATCGTTTAACTTGGGACGGGGAAAACGATGAACACCGCCATCACCTTCACCCGCAAGACGATCCAACTCCGGCCCCCCGGGATACGGCAGGCCGATCAACTTGGCCACCTTGTCGAAGCACTCACCCGCGGCATCGTCCACTGTGCCACCGAGAACACGATGCTCCATCGTTGCCGCTACATGAACGAGCATCGTGTGGCCGCCGCTGACAATCAGCGAAACGTTTGGTTCAAAAGATTCCAACTCTAGCGAAAGCGGATCGCCACCAATCCACGGTGAATAAAGATGCGCCTCGTGATGGTGAATCCCAATGAACGGCTTGGCCAAGGCAAAGGCCATCCCCTGCGCCGCCCGCAGGCCAACCAACAGCGCGCCGGGCAGGCCGGGGCCGCGAGTGGCCGCCACGGCATCGAGTTGCTGCGGTGTCACGTTCGCTTGGCCAAGCGCCTGACGGGCCACCGGCATGAGGTTGCGCAGATGCTCGCGTGAAGCAAGTTCCGGCACCACACCACCGTACTCCTCGTGAAGTTTAACCTGGGATGAAACCGCATTGGCCAACACGCAGCCATCGCGAAGCACGGCCACGCTGGTCTCGTCACACGACGTCTCGACGGCCAACAGCAACATGAAAACAATAGTCCGCTTGGCCAGGCGGAGAGATTATTCCGGCTTTCCTTCCGGCTTCTTTTCAGACTCAGGATCAGCCTTTGGCTTCTCTTCCGATTCCTTTTTCGGCTCAGCCTTCTTTCCCGGCTTGGCCTCTTTTTCGGATTTCTCATCCGTTTTTTCCTCTTTTTTGGCCTCGGACTTCTCTTTATTCTCAGGATTTTTTTCTTCGGAGTTCTTCTTCTTTTCCTCGGCCTCCTGTTTCTTTTTCTCTGCCTGAGCGCGGAGTTTCTTTTTGCCGACCAACAGCTCCATGGCCTTGGTCAGTTGAGGATCCTCAAAACCCTTCACGTCCTCGCGGCGATCTTCATCAATCATCTTCAGCCCGCCGGGAGTGCGCGCGAGGAACAACAACTCCTCATCCCGCCGACTCATCGAGACCTTATGGCTCGGCTCGATGCCCTTGCCGTGAATGACCTCGTGACTCGGCGTGTAGTACTTGGCCGTGGTCAACCGCAACGCCGCACCCTCCTGTCCGGTCAACGGCAGAATCTTCTGCACCGACCCCTTACCGAATGTCTTCTCGCCAACGATCTGTGCGCGCTCGAGATCCTTCATGCAGCCTGCAACGATCTCCGACGCACTGGCGCTATAGCCATTGACCAACACCACCAGCGGCAAATCCGGTCGCGCACTACGGCCAGACGATTTGTGCTGCGCGTTTTCCCCCTTGCGACGACCCTCGGTCGTCACGATCAATTCACCCTTGGCCAAAAACTTTTCGCTCACCTTCACGGCCTGGTCAAGGAGACCGCCGGGGTTGTGGCGCAGGTCAAGCACCAGTCCTTTCATTTCCTCCAGCTCAAGTTTTTTTAACGCCTCCTCGAGGTCCCGGGCGGTCTCCTCACCGAACTGGGTGATCCGCACATAGCCGATTTTGTTTTCGTCGACCTCGAACTTCCGCTGGTTGTTGATGTCCTTGACGGTGGCCACCTTGATGAGGGCACGCTTGAGGGCAACCTCGATGTTCTTGCCGGTCGACGGCCGGAACAAGGTGACTTCTACCTTGGAACCGGGTTTGCCTCGAAGCTTTTTCATCGCCTCTGGCATTGAGATGTTGCGGGCATTCTCGCCTTCGATCTTAACGAAGCGGTCGCCGGACATCACGCCGGCCTCATAGGCAGGCGTGTCTTCCATTGGTGCCAGTACCGTGAGGTAGCCGTCCTGAATGTTGATGTGCACGCCGACTCCGCCGAAGTTACCTTCCGTGTCCTCCTTGAGGTGGGTGTACTTGACCGGCGGCATGAACTCACTGTGGGGGTCAAGCTTGCTGAGCATCCCCTCCAGCGCACCGTGAACGAGGTCCTGATAGGTCAAGTCGCTGCCATCGACGTAGTCGCGCCGGATGCGCTCAAGCACGTTGATGAACAGGTCTAGATTCGCGTGCGGGTCGTTCTCCTGAGAGACGGCATCACTCTCGGAATACACCTTGGCCCCGTAGGCAAGGTTGCCCAGCAGGACGACGACGACCAGCCAGTGGAAAACTTTCTTTGCCGCTTGGTTCTGAAGCATTGCCCGGCGACCATACGCCCATCCGGCCCGCTTGGCCAAGCGGGAATCAGAGCTTGCTCACGAGCCAGGTATGCTTACCACGGGGCGTCTTTTCGACCTCATCAACCTCCCGCATCACCAAGCAAAAATCATTACCAAGCTTGTGCATCACGCCACTTTCGATCCCGGCCAAGCGGGAGGAATGAAACTGCGCCGAGGGGATGTAGCGGAACTCGGCCACGCCCGGTTCTGCCTGAAAAAACTGCACAGCGTACAGACCGTCAAAAATCGCGTCGTGCATGTTAAAGGCGGTTAGAGAAATGCGGCGACCACTTGCCGTGACGAGGAATTCATGACCGAGGCCGGCAATCTCCACAACGGCCGGCAATGCAAATTCACGCACAGAATCCGGCTTGGCAAAGCGCACGTAGTCGCCGGTCTGGTACCGAACCTGCGGCATCGCGAGGTTGTCAAGCGTCGGACCGATGAATATCCGAAAGC
>WTHH01000197.1 GCA_011523195.1 Verrucomicrobiales bacterium | reverse complement strand
ACTGCCCGATGAAGAGGCTCTTTTTCAACGGCTTAAGAATCCAGAAAATCGTCAGCACGAGGTTGATGTATAGGAACATCACCGCCGTGAAGGCGATCATTTTGCCGGTTGAAAAATGGGCGTTGGGCACGACGAAAATCGGGTGGTGACGTCGAGCCGGCTAAAGGTTGACTTGAAATTCCAGTGAGTCGCCGCCCTCCACGCTGAGCTTGAAGCGTTTGTCCTCCTCGGAGACGAGGTCGAGCTGGATCGTGGAGCCTTCCTCGATCGGCGCCTTCTCGATCTGGTAGTTCGTCACGCCAAGCGAGAGGATGCCATTGATCATCCGCAGGGTGGGGCGGGCGCCAAAGGTGAGGCTGCGGCTCTCGCGGGCGATCAGGCCGTGAATGTTATCGTCGACGTTGAGGTTCCAGTTGTAGGTTTCCTTCATGCCACTGGCCTTTAGACCAATGTGCAGCTTGGCCATGTCGACGTATTCAGGGTCGGTGAACGGTCGGAACATGGCAATCTCGTCGAAGCGATTCAGGAAGCTGGGCCGGAAACGATCGAGCAACGCCAACTCGAACAATTCGCGGACGTTGTCCTTGTCGCGGTTTTTCACGATGACGTCGTAGCCAGCGTTGGTGGTCATCACGACATAGCAGCCGCGGGCGTACATCGGCTTTTGGTTGCGATCGTAAAAAATGCCCTCGTCGAGCAGGAAGTACAGTCGGTCGAGCACCTGCACGTTGGCCTTGTCGATCTCCTCAAACACATACACCGCATGCGGATTGATGGTGAGATTGTCGGTCATCACGTCGAGGAACCGATCCATGCTGACCGAGCTTCGGTAGGTAGTCATGTCCATCGTGATGAGCTTGAGACCAAGATTCTTGGCGAGCAGCTTGGACAGGTAGGTTTTGCCGGTGCCAGTCGGCCCGGCGAACATGATGCTGGCCACCGGTTTTTCGTCGGTACGACCACCACCGTAGCCGATTCGCGCGAGGCGCACGACCCCGTCGACGGCCTCGGTTTGACCGATAAACCGTGAGCGGATGTTCCCCGGCAAATCCTTCAGCACACTAAAATCCTTGGCGATAATCCAGTCCGGCACCTGTGCGGCCTTCATCGAGGCGGCCTTGAGTGTGGCCTTGTCCATGACAAACTGTCCGTTCTCAGCGATGGCATCCTCCATAATCGTAAGCAACTCCTTGAACACTGCGAGGGAACGCTGCGGTTCCGGCTTGTTCGGTTGATAGTAGCGGATGATCCCCTTGATGTAGTTGACGTGCGGCTCGGTCAGCTTCAACTGGGGTAGGTAGGCCTTGACGTAGTTGAGCAGGATACCGTTGATGTCTTCGCTGCTGTACTCCGGCAAAAACACCGTGTCGCCAAACGAGTTGATCACGTAATTGTTGTCGGCGCGGACTCGCGAGTAGTTGTAATAATCGATGAATGCGATGCTTCGCATTTTGCCGCCCTGAATGTTTGGCGAGAACAACGTCTCCACGCCGGTGGAGGAGCGGTTGGACGCCCCGAGCCCGATCATTGAGTTGAGGTTGGAGACGTACATGATTATGTCTTCACCGAGGGCCGGCTTACCGATATTTTTCTGCCAATACTCCTGCACCTGCCCGAGCAGCGTGTGGCCCTCGACAATCTTCGGCAGGTCGATTTCGAGGTGGGCGAACTTGTAAAACTGGGGGTCACCACTCACGGCGAGGCTGGCAAGGAAGTATCGGTAGGCGGACGAGGCATCGCCGACGATGAGCACCGACTTGTTGCCGTGATCGGCCGTAACCGTGTCACGGATGCGCTTGGTCAATTCCGGCAGAATCTCCAGCCCCTGCATCACCTTGGCCGGTTCCTCCCACTCGGGACTGACTTCGTATTTACCGGCTGGGTCGTGCAGAATGAAGCAGGACTTGGCGAGGGTTCTCAGGTTCGGCGCGGCGATCGCTTGGTTTGCGAAAACGACCAGCAACGCCACCAAGGCAACCCACGGTCGAGTGAGGTTCGAAAAAAACAGTCTCATTGAATTTGAATGCTCAGTTGGACGGAGAAACCGTCCCCCCAGTCAAAAGGGCGGTTGAACAAACTGGCACGATTCAAGGGGTTGTCAAAAGAAAATGAACCCGTATTGGCCCTTGGCCAAGCGCTTGGCCGGGGAGTGAATTTGGCTAATGGCTAATAGGGATTCGTCGCGAACTCCCCGGCTGGTGCGTGGGTGCGCTCGCGCAAGGCAGTGGATAATTCCTGATGATTCTCATCCATTTGCTTGGCCAAGCGCGCGAGTTGGCCATCAACGCGTTGGCGTTCGAATTCGAGTGCTTTTTGGTGGCTCTCGATCGTCTCCTCGATGGTCTTACGGGTGGCCCGCTCGCGGGTCAACTCGGCAGTCAACATCTGGCTATTTTGCCGTTCCTCGGCCAATTCGTCCTGAATTACCCTGTGGCTACTCTCAAGAATGTTGGCCCGATCACCGGTCTTGGCCAGATTTAGCTCGTTTTTGGTCAATTTTTCCTCGGCGGTTTCCGCTCGGAAAAGGAGATTTTGAAAGTAATCCCTGTCTGTATCGTTAAAGATATTCTTGCGTCGGGCGTACTTGAAGCAAAACCACCCTCCGACAAAGCCAAGCCCCACGCCTGCCACCGTAATTAACACTATTAAACCTGTACCTAAAGCCAGCATCACGCTGGTGCTCATAGCAAAAATCGTGCTCAGGATCTCAAATTGCACGTGTTTTTCTTCGGTTTGGATTGCGCGAAACCGCTCAAACCCCTACAAAACCCGCCATCGATGTCATGAACGGGAAGATTCACAAAGCGTCCATATTGCTGCTTTTCGGCGGGTTGATACTTGGGCAGGCGGCAGATTGGCCCACGTATCAACACGATTATTCACGGAGCGGAGTCGCAGGCGAATCTCTCCTCACGCCGTTTTCCGATGGCTGGGTGTATCGATCCAAGCATGAACCTCGGCCGGCCTGGCGTGGTGAGGCCAAGTGGGATGGCTACAATAAGGTTTACGACATGAAATCTCGGCAGGTATTTGATTACGCCTTCCACACCGTGATCGTCGATGGCCGGCTCTATTTTGGTTCGTCCGCGGATGACAAGGTTTACTGCCTCGATGCCGCGACCGGCAAACAGCGGTGGGTGTTTTTTACCGAGGGCCCGATCCGCTTGGCCCCGACGGTTGTCAAGGGGCGCCTCTACGTGGGTTCCGATGACGGCTACGCC
>WTHH01000233.1 GCA_011523195.1 Verrucomicrobiales bacterium | reverse complement strand
ATGTTCACCAGTGGCTCAGCGCCGATCACAACCCCTGCCGCATGAACGGAGGTGTTCCGGGTCAAATCTTCCAGAATAAATGCTGTGTCGATTAGCTCCCGCGTGACCTCCTCGCCATCGTAGGCCTCCTTGAGGTCGGGGGATTTTTCCAAAGCACTCTCCAGAGTGATTTTGAGTTCGGTTGGCACCATCTTGGCAAGGCGGTCCACCTCACCGAACGTCAGGCCCATCACACGGCCCACGTCTCGGATCACCGACTTGGCCCCCATCGTGCCAAAGGTAATTATCTGCGCGACCGAGTCTTCGCCGTATTTTTCGCGGACATACTCAATCACGTCCTCCCGCCGGTCGTCTGCGAAGTCGATGTCAATATCAGGTGGACTCACACGTTCCGGATTTAGGAATCGCTCGAAGATTAACCCGTACTTGAGCGGATCGACGTTGGAAATTTCCAGCAGATAGGCCACCAGCGATCCCGCCGCAGAGCCACGTGCGACACAGGCGATTCCCTGCTCGCGTCCGTACCGGACAAAATCACCCACGATGAGGAAGTAACTAATGTACCCCATCTGATTCATGATCTCAAGTTCGTACTCCAGTCGGTCGATGATCTCCTTGACCGCGTTGGCCACCGGTTCATCGCTCAATCCCCGATCGGTTTCCGGCTCAGCGTCATCAGACAATTTCAGGTTGGGCAACAGACTCGCGTCATTCAACGACTCCACCACGAACGCCGCCCCACCCTCGACCGTCGCATGAATGCCGTAGCGCAGTTTCAGTCCTTCAGCGAGGAACTTGCGCAGGTATCCCTCCCGCGTGAATCCGCTCGGCGGATCGAACACCGGGTAATTGAGTTTCCCAAACTCAATCTCAAGGTCGCACTTCTCGGCGATCGCCATCGTATTGCTGATCGCATCGGGCACCTCCGAGAATAGCGACGCCATCTCCTCGGCGGATCGCAGGTAAAACTGCTCCTGCACATAGCGCATCCGGTTTGTGTCATTGAGAAGCGCCTGCGTACCGATGCAAATCAACGAATCATGTGCGTGCGAATGCCCCTTCTCGACGTAATGCACATCGTTGGTGGCTACAAGATTAAGACCCAAATCCTTGGCCCACGGAATGAGCTGCCGATTCACCTGCATCTGCTCCGGTATGCCGTGATTGTGCAACTCGAGATAATAGTTTTCAGGGCCGAACGTCTGCTTGAACCAGTCGATCTTATCCTTCGCCTTGTCAAACTCCTCGGCTATGATCAGACGCGGAATTTCGCTAGCGAGACAGCCGCTCAGGCAAATCAATCCTTCCTTGTACGCCTCAAGGATCTCCTTATCGATTCGCGGCTTGTAATAATACCCCTCAGTCTGCGCGAGCGTGACCAGTCGCACGAGGTTTTGATAGCCAATCTCATTTTTCGCAAGGAGCACGAGATGATAATAGGCATCCTTACCCCGGGAACCGGATTTGCGTTCGGTGCGATGGCCCGGAGCCACATAGACTTCACAGCCGACGATCGGCTTGATGTCCTTGGCACGGGCCGCCCGGTAAAAATTGATCGCGCCAAACATCACCCCGTGGTCGGTGATGGCGATGGACTTAAAATCCATCTCGCTGGCCTTGTTCATCAACCGGTCCACACGACAAGCACCATCGAGAAGTGAAAACTCGGTGTGGCAGTGAAGATGAACGAACTCAGGTTTCGGCACGGGCTCAACTTACCCGCAACGCTTGGCCAACGGCAAGAGACACCTTGTTTTTGTGAACAACTTCCCCTTGGCCAAGAGCTTGGCCAAGTTTCACCCAGCCAAAAAACTCGTGGTGAATTCGCCCCCCCCGCCCGGCCGGGCAGCCAGTTTGAGATATGGGGCGTGGGTGGTTTTCATGAATCGCGGCGATACGATCCCGTCGAGATCACCCTTTGTCTCTGATCCATCCGGGTGCCAAAGTTCGGCTCCCGTCCAGCCATTACCAATCTCAATCGTCATCTCGGCCGTCCCGGAAACCACTCGGAACAGGCGTTCACCCACTCGCTCCACCGAGCTTTCAGGCGCGAACTGCCAATGCACTTTAAACGCGCCCGCTTGGCCAATTTGCTGCTCAAAGGCATCCCGAACCAACCATCCTTCGCGATCATCGACCAGTGGCTTGATAGTGCGCGACAACGCACTGCCATCGATGCGCATTTCCACCTCGAGAATTTCCCCATCAAAACTCCACAGTGGCCGGGGATGGATACCGCCCCAGAGGAACGGCCCCTCGCGCTTAGCCAAGCTGACCGACTCCGCGCAGGGCCCGTTATGAACTTCACGCGAAGCCAGATGATTTCGCAGTTGCGGGTTTCCGTGATAATCGCCCGTGCCGGGATCGATCACCATCGCCTGTCCCTTCAACCAAAGCGAAAGATGCTGTGCATCGAGATGCCCGTGCGCCGCCATGGAACCGGAGCCAAGCGGCGAAAAATCCACGCGCGCCTTCCAGTGGCCAAGCGAGTTGACCACAAAGCCCGTCTCGGGAAAAACACTCCACCCGCCCTGCTCCACTTTGGGCTCCGGCATCGGTAGTGAATCAGCAAAGCGCCCACGCATGTAGTGGTAAAAAGCGGACTGTTCCTCGCCTCCCGCGATCCATTGCCACCACTCGCGAGCCGCCCTGGTTTCATCGATGAACCAAGGGCAAACATACGCATCATCCGAGTCGCCATAATCCCACGGGGCGGACGGCACCTGCAAATCACGAAAAAAGCGGGCCGCCTGGCCAAGTCGTTCGCGGATGCGTTCCCACCGGGAACTCGGCAACTCACCAACAGCATCCAGTGCCTGCGCTGCCTCCCAACAGAATTCCCATGAATAAAAATGATAGTTGAGCGCCTGCTCAAAGTTGCCGCCGTCGGCGTGGAACTGAGCCAGCGTCTCCCTCTCGAGCATTGCAGCCAGTCTGGCCGGGGTTGGCCCGAGCTTAGCCAAGCCGGGCCAACGCGATACCGCCAGCGCCAGTCCGCTGATCTCGCCCAGCAGGTGATTATTGGCGGAGGAACCGAACGAGCGGTGTCGCCACGTAAACCAAATATGTGGCAAAAGAATTTGCTCGCGCAGCTTGGCCAAGCGCTTGGCCAAGTCGCCCTCGGGACCTCCATCAAACGCCGTCAAAAACGCATCGATCCAAGTGAAGGCGACCAGGCGCATCCCGGTCTCCAACGCACTCGTCCAGTGCCAACCTTTAAATGGCGGATTGTTCTCCACCCAATCTTCCAGCCAATCGAGGGCATGCTCACCACTTCGCCGGTTGCCCATTAGCCAGCAGGCCTGAGCCAAGCGCACCGGGCCGTACCAGCGACTCGGTTCCCAAAGAGGTTTAATTGCAGCGCCGGACGGCAACTCCCGATGGTTCAACTCAAACGCACACTTACCGGTCGGCACGTCGACTCCGGCCTGATAGTCGCGCTGCCAATTAGGTGGAGTATCGACGGCGACCTCGAGGTGCCCGTAAAACCGAAGCTGACCGGAAGCAATGCGCTCGGCATCAAACTGAACTGCAGCACGCACCGATTCGGGCGCAACCGAGGTATCGGGAAGTTTCGGGTAGGCGGAGGTTGAGAAGTCGATTTGCGGCCACTGGGTGCGATTGGCATCGCGATACTCGTACCATTTTTTTCGCAAACGCAACGCTAACTCACCCGGTCCCATCGCGCGGAGGCGATGCCAGTACCACTTGGCGTTAGGCATGGTGTTGGCCGATCAGCGCCTGGGACTTGTAGTGCGTTCCTGCAGCCAAATTACGTCAGGGTTATTAGGCTGAGGTTGATTGAGGGGAATGTTACCGTTTTTCTTTAGAGGAGGAACGGTCCTGGGATCTTGCCATTTTCTAATTTCCGCATGGCCATCCGCAAAGGAGAGGCCTGCGGCATTATTATGATAACTGGCCGGATAATCGACCATTATGGTTCTCTTCGGGTCCGGATAACCAGGCATCCATATCACGAAAAAACCATCGTTGATGCTGTCCATCCGTTCGTCGATCAACACCCATACTTTAGACGCACCCTGCACCGACATATCGCTACGTTTAAGAAACATCGTCCCGTCTCTAGGGCTGCCAAACCAAGTGTGGTGCCCGGAGTTACGACCATTCTGCCCATCGCCACCCACCCAAGCGTTCATTGACATACTGCGCACCCTAGGTCTCGTACCGTGCTTCTTGCCGGCGTTCACCGTGCTGGTGTCGGCCGGGCACCGGAAAACGGCGGCGTTTTTGCTGATATGCTTCCATATGGGACTCCAAGCAAGCGACTGCCGATGTAGCGGATCCCAGTTTTTCGGGTGCGGCCCATAATCCAGACTAATATTACCCATCCACCCGTAGGCATATGTCTCCCGTGATGCGCCAATGTCACCATATGCCCAGGTAATACGATCGTCGTTGTCGTCCGCATAAAACGACCAAGCCATCATAAGTTGCTTGTTGTTGTTTACGCAGGAGATGCCGTGCGCCTTGGACTTGGCCTTGGCCAGCGCCGGCAGCAGCATGCCGGCGAGAATTGCGATAATGGCAATCACCACCAGCAACTCGATCAGGGTGAATCCGCTGCGCTCTTTCATGGGGAGGTTTGTTTTCATTTTAGTCAAATCAGGTTCCGGTTTTTGAGTTTGGCACACACCAGAGTCGGCCCGGGCGGCGATTCAACTCCTGCTTGTACCATTCAAATTTCATAAACTCCACATGACCACCAATCATACCTGTAGACGCCCCCTCACTGTGTCGCTTGCTTATTCCTTCGGAAAAGATTTCCTGCCCCCCTTGCATGAAGATTTGCCCAGGAGTACTGGATGCATCATTAAAATTACCAATACGACGTTCGTCCGGTTCCCAAAATAAAACGTCCTCTGACTCAAACTGGTGGCGCTTGTGGGTTTTATTATTAACCCAACCATTGGGAAACTTACCTATGACACCGTTTATAACATAACTGGAAACATCCTGAAATCCTTGTCTGCGACGAGATTCAAGATCCTTAGTTTTCTCAGCGCTACAAATAAAAGATCCCTTGCTACTAATGTATGGCCAGAGCTGCCCCTGCTCCGCGCGAAATCGTGACTCACCCTTCGGCACGTTGCGCGTGGTATATTTGTATGCCCAACCTTCGGTCTGTACCCCCCAGTTTGGAAACGGCATGTAATCTTCCTGATCGTCGGTATACATATGTACGGCAAGAATCAACTGCTTGTGATTATTAAGACAGTTGGTCCGCTGGGCCTGGCTCTTAGCCCGAGCCAACGCAGGCAAAAGCATAGCCGCAAGTATCGCGATAATAGCAATCACGACTAGCAACTCAATGAGGGTAAATCCAAAAACCCGAGCAGGTGTACTAAGGAATGAACGGGAATAAGTTTTCATGGGTTGCACAGCAGAGCGCAAGAGAAACGCTACGCCCATCTGCGAGCATTTGCAACCCGTCTTGACTGAAAAATCAGGCCAAGCGCTTGGCCCAGCTTTTGAGCTGTTTTTTGACCTCCCGCCCCCCCGGAGAGCCTGTGACCGTGCGCTTCGCCAAGGCTGCCTTGAGGTCAAATACCTCCAGCGCATCCGCCTTGAAACGACTACTCACGCTCTGCAACTCCTTGAGGGTCAACTCGTTCAGTGGTTTGCCCAGCTTTTCCGCCAACGCCACGATCTCGCCCACAAGATGGTGCGCGTCTCGAAACGCCACCTTCCGCCCGACCAAATAATCGGCGAGATCGGTGGCCAACAGGGCGGGATCGCTCGCAGCAGTCTCACAGGCGGCGGTGTTGACAGTGGTGTTTCTGAGCATCGCGGCGGTCAATCGTACGGTGGCACGAATGGTGTCGACACTGTCAAACAACCGCTCCTTGTCCTCCTGCAAGTCGCGGTTGTACGTCATCGGCAAACCCTTGAGCAGCGTGAGCAGCGACATGAGATTGCCCACCAACCGCCCGCTTTTGCCCCGGGCGATCTCGGCGATGTCTGGGTTTTTCTTTTGCGGCATCAACGATGAGCCGGTGGTGTACTCATCCGAAATACGGATAAAATCGAATTCACTGCTCGACCACAGGATGACGTCCTCGGCCAAGCGAGACAGGTGTACCCCCGCCAGCGAAGCGACGAAACAAAACTCCACGGCAAAGTCGCGATCACTCACGGCATCCATCGAGTTTTGAGAAACCACCGGCCTGCCCTGCCGGTCCTCGAATCCCAAAAATGAAGCAACCTCCTTCCGGTCAAGCGGCAGCGTGGAACCGGCCAACGCCCCGCTGCCAAGCGGGCACACGTTTACCCGCGAAAAGGCATCGAGCAACCGCTCGTGATCGCGCCCGAACATTTCGACGTATGCGAGCAGATGATGAGCGAAGTAAACCGGCTGTGCCCGTTGCAGATGCGTATAACCCGGTATGACGACATTTTCATGCGCTTGGCCAAGCGCAACAAGCGCCTGTTGCAGGTCGCGAATCTCCTCCTCCAGCTCCACCATCTCGTCGCGCAACCACATCCGCATATCGAGGGCAACCTGGTCGTTCCGTGAACGCCCGGTGTGTAGCTTGGCTCCGGCCGGTTCGCGCCGGGTCAGTTCCGCCTCGATGTTCATGTGGACGTCTTCGAGTGATTCGTCCCAGTCGAACCGGCCAGCCTCAATATCATCGCCAATCGCTTCCAGCGCCTTGGTGATGCGCTTGGCCTCTGTGTTGGTCAACACGCCAATGCTCCCGAGCATGGTAGTATGCGCGATCGATCCAAGCAGGTCGTGACGCCACAGCCTTCGGTCAAACGAGATCGACTCGGTAAACCTAGCTACGTCCTCTCCCGGGCCGCTGCTGAACCGCCCGCTCCGGGACACTGGAGATGTTTTCTTCATCCGGGGGAAGGTTTTAAGGCAGGGGGCAAGTGTTTCCAATAAAAACCCAAATCGCACAGCCAGGCATCAGTTTGGTAAAACTTTGACGTGTCGGCAGGCATGCCGTAGCGTCCTGCCCCTTTGTTGGAACGAAAATGGGTTTTTTAAGCAAACTGTTCCCCAGTAAAAACGATCGGATCGTTCGGAAATACCAGTCGCGTGTCGGTGTCATCAACCGGCTCGAGGAAGAACTGCATACGGTGTCAGCCGATGTGCTGCGTCAAAAGACGGCAGACTGGAAGGAACGCCTCTCGACGATCGAGAACAAGAAGGAACTCGCTCAGGAACTGGAAAGCCTCCTTCCCGAGGCATTCGCCGTAGTAAAGAACGCCTGCCGACGGCTGTGCGGCACGAAAGTACACGTGCGGGGCAACGATCTCGACTGGGAGATGATCCCCTACGATGTGCAGCTCATCGGCGGCATGGCCCTGCACAACCGCAGCATCGCGGAAATGTCCACTGGTGAAGGTAAAACACTCGTCGCCACCCTGCCGGTTTATCTCAACGCCCTGAGTGGCCGGGGTGTCCACGTAGTCACCGTTAACGACTACCTTGCCCAACGTGACAGCGAATGGATGGGCGCCATCTACAAGCTGCTTGGCCTCTCGGTGGGTTGCATTGTCAATGACATGAACCCCACGCAGCGGCGTGAGCAGTACAACTGCGACATCACCTACGGCACCAACTCGGAGTTTGGATTCGACTACCTGCGCGACAACGGCATGGCCGGTCGTGCCGAGGACCAGGTACAGCGCAATTATTATTTTGCTATCGTCGATGAGGTGGACTCAATTTTGATCGACGAAGCCCGGACTCCGCTCATCATCAGCGGCCCTGCGGCAGCCAGTCTCGACAAGGAATATCGGCAGGCGAACCCGAAGATCAAAAGCCTCGTCCAGGCCCAGCACAAACTCGTCAACGGCTACCTGATCGAGGCGGAAAAACTCAGCAAGACTCTGCAGAACGAAGCCCCGCCGGAGAATGCGGATGAACTTTCTGCAGAACTTGGCCTGTTACTTTACAAGTCGCGCCTCGGCGAGCCCAAAAGCACACGCCTGCTTGCGTTGCTCGAGGAACCGCAAAATCAAAAACTGCTCGACAAGGCCGAACTCGCCCTGCACGCCGACCAATCGAAAAAAGATCTTTACGACCAAAAAGAGGAGCTGTTCTTCGGGATCGAGGAAAAGAGCCACGACGCCGATCTAACGGAAAAAGGTCGTGCGTTCCTCAGCCCCAACGACACCGAGGCGTTCATGCTTCCTGACCTGACGGAGGAACAGCACCGGATCGACACCGACGACTCGCTCGACGCCCAGTCCCGCATGGAAGCCAAGACCAAGCTGCAGGACGTGTTCAAGTCAAAGGCTGAGACCATCCACATCACCGGCCAGTTGCTCAAGGCGTACAGCCTGTACATTCGCGACGTGCAGTATGTGGTGCAGGAAAACAAGGTGATCATCGTCGATGAACACACTGGGCGCGCCATGCCGGGCCGACGCTGGAGCGATGGTCTCCATCAGGCGGTAGAGGCCAAGGAAGGGGTCACCATCGAGCAGGAAACCCAGACGCTCGCGACGATCACCATCCAGAATTATTTCCGGCTCTACGACAAACTCGCCGGCATGACCGGTACGGCCGCCACAGAGGCGAACGAGTTTTTTGACATCTACAAGTTGCAGGTTGTGACCATCCCAACACACCGGCCGTGCATTCGAGTGGATGCCAACGACTCGATCTACAAGACCAAGCGAGAGAAATATAACGCCGTGATGGCTGAGATTAAGGACATCCATCGACAAGGACGCCCCATCCTAGTTGGCACGGTGTCGGTCGAGGTCAGCGAGCACATCTCGCGGATGCTCAAGAAAAACGGCATCGTCCACAGCGTGCTCAACGCCAAGTATCACGAGCAGGAGGCAGAAATCGTCGCACGTGCCGGCCAAAAAGGAGCCGTCACCATTGCCACCAACATGGCCGGCCGCGGTACCGACATCAAACTCAGCGAAGGCGTGGAGGGACTGGATGGCCTACACGTGATCGGCACCGAGCGCCACGAGTCACGACGCATCGACCGCCAGCTTCGCGGTCGCTGTGCACGGCAGGGCGACGCCGGCTCAACCCACTTTTACCTGTCTCTAGAAGACGACTTGCTCCGCATTTTCGCCAGCGGCAACAAGATGTTCAGCTACGTCGAAAAGGGCATGGAGGAGGGAGAACCTCTCGAGAGTCGCATGCTCAATCCAGCCATCCAAAAAGCGCAGAAAAACGTCGAGCAACATCACTTCCAGATCCGCAAGCGCACGCTCGAGTACGACGACGTGATGAACAAGCAGCGCGCGGAAATCTACGGGTTCCGCAACGAGATCATGCACGCCGACGAGGTGCAGGGCGAACTGCTCAACATCATGGATCGAGTGATCGCCGACAAGGTGCAACAATGCTGCAACCGCGAAATCGACCCGACGAATTGGGAACTCCAGCAGCTTGCCGATTGGGCCACGCTAACCTTTCCCATCGCCGTTTCCGAGGCCAGCCTGCGCGAACTCGCTGAGGGCAAAGCCAAAGGCGAAACGAAGTCCACGGACGACTCCGAGATGTCCGGCCACCAGACGCTCCTGTTTGACGACATCTCTACAAAGTCCAAGGAGGCATACAAACTCAAGATTAGTTTCGAGGAACAGGATGCCCTGACAACCGTCGAGCGTTATACCATCCTCAACTCCATCGACCGACTCTGGCAGGAGCACCTCTACGAGATGGACAGCCTCCGCTACAGCATTGGTTTGCGCGCCTACGGCCAACGTGACCCGATCCTCGAGTACAAAGCCGAGGGCTACCGGATGTTCGAGGAGTTGCAGGTCAACATCTGGACAGACATCTGCCAGAACACCTTTCGCAGTGCGTCCAGTGTCGAGGCGTTCCACAGCTTCCTTCAAAACCTGCCGTCAAAGGCCATCCACCAATCCACCAGCGCCTTTGGTGCCGAGGAACGCCGCGCCGCCAACGAGGCACAGGACATGGTCGGCGAAGCAGCTGAAGCCGTGGCCAAGGCCGAACCGGTGCGAGCCTCCGTAAAGGTAGGTCGGAACGACCCCTGCCCCTGCGGCAGCGGCAAAAAATACAAAAAGTGCTGCGGCTAACCGACGCGCGGTTAAGCATCTCACGCTTGGCCAAGGAGCGGGGACATTCCTGTCCCCGACAATAACCATAGATACAAGAGGGACGGCTGAGACAGCCGTCCGTACCCATTCAAGTTCGTTTTCCACTCAACGCTTGGCCAAGCGCACGCTCTGCACATGTATCCACAAAAAAACCGGACGGCTGGTGCCGTCCGGTTTGAGATTGATGTAGCTGGATTACGACTTTTCGATGACGCCGTAGCGGGTCTGGCCCGGAATGGCGATAGCGTAGCGACCGTCCTGATCTGGAAGGGTCGGCGGAGCGGCTTCCCAACCGAGGATTTCCGGCATGGTGTTTTCGTCGGAGTTCAACGCCTCCTCGGCGGTAATCATCCGACCGGTGTAGGTTGCCATGCGGCCCATCACAGAGGTCAGAGAACTGGTTGCGCCATACTCGGCCTCGTTAAAGGGTTTGTTATTGCGAATGGCATCAAACAGATCGTCGTGCTCCTGCTGGTAAGGATTTTTACCACCACCACCGAAGCGCCAGATCGCTTTCCCGTCATTGTCGGTTAGCATGTGCGGACCGCTAACCGTTCCCCGGCCTTTGGTACCTTGAACGTGCTCTGAAACACTATTCCAGCATTTGCGGATATGGCGGCATTGGCTGAACATGTAGCTGCCGTCCTCGTACTTGTACTCGACCGCGTGGTGATCATAGATCTCGCCATGATCGATTCCCTTACGAACCTCGCGTCCACCCATGCCCTGGCAACTGGTCGGGTAGGTGCCCTTGACCCAGTTGATGACATCGAGGTTGTGGATGTGCTGCTCGGTGATGTGATCGCCACACAACCAGACGAAGTAGTACCAGTTACGCATCTGGTATTCCATCTCGGTGAGCTTTCTTCCGGCGCGTTGCTCCATACCTTTACGGTCACGCACCCAGACGCCTCCGCCGTTCCAATAGGCACGGGCGGAAACAATGTCCCCGATCGCCCCGTCGTGAATCTGCTGCACGACCTGCTGGTAACCGAGTTGGTGATGACGCTGAAGACCAACGCCCACTTTCAAATTCTTCTTCTTCGCTTCCTGCGCAGCAGCGAGCACCTGACGTACACCCTGTCCGTCCACGGCCACCGGTTTTTCCATGAAGACGTGCTTGCCCTGCTTGACCGCCTCGGCAAAGTGCACAGGGCGAAAACCCGGAGGCGTCGCGAGGATGACCATGTCAGCCAGTGCGATGGCTTCTTTGTAGGCGTCGAACCCGATGAACTTGTTCTCATCCTTTACATCCACCTTGAGGCCATGGGAGCGCTGCAAATTCTTTTGGCTACTGTCCATGCGATCCTTGAAGGCATCGGCCATGGCAACCAGTTTCACATCGCCGTTAGTGCTGAGAGCCTGATTGGCTGCGCCGGTACCACGGCCACCACAACCGATTAAAGCCACCTTGACGGTGTCACTGGCCTGTGCGAACGCGCCGCGCTCGATCGACAAACTGCCCAACGCCGCCGCAGCGGCACCGGTCTTGATGAAATCACGACGATCGAACGCCGCGTTTTTCTTTGTAGAACGTTTTGTTTTTTTCATGACGTAAAGTTCAATAAAATTTTTAAAAAGGAACGGAAGGAAATATTAATCCGGTTCACCCTCGGTTGTCCAATACTTATGCATCTCCTCCGATGACGGGATGATCAATGGGCGCACAACACGGAAACCAAGAAATTGGGCATCCGTGTGGTACCAGATGCTCTTCGGGAGTTGCGGATCCTGAAACTTCCAGTCGGGTGTAGAGGCAATGCGCTGTGCGCTGCGGAGTTTCTCCGGCTTGTCCATCCACGAACCGCCACGAGCGGTGCGAGGGTAAAGGGATTTGCCATAGCGGAACGGGTTGGAAACTAGATCCTTGATCGTCCCGTAAACATCCGGGATGAACTGGTCGGTCGTCCATTCGCTGACGTTTCCGTGCATATCGTACAGCCCCCAGGGATTGGGTTTCTTCGTGCCGACCTTTTGGTATTTGAAATTACTGTTACCATCGTGCCAGGCGTAGTCGTCGAGCATCGCCGGATCATCCCCAAAACTGTACGCAGTCGTGGTGCCTGCACGGCAGGCGTACTCCCACTCTGCCTCGGTAGGCAGCCGGTAATAATGCCCGGTCTTGGCTGTGAGCCATTTGCAGTAAATGTTGGCCGCATGCTGCGTCATGCTGATCGCGGGAAACCCATCCGTGCCCATGCCAAAACTCATCTCGACGTAAGGAGTTGTCGGCCGGGCCACGGCATCAGAGACGGTGTTAAGTTCCGGTTTGAATCCGCGCAACTTCATCACCATCTTTTCCTCCTCCTTATACATGAACAGC
>WTHH01000252.1 GCA_011523195.1 Verrucomicrobiales bacterium | reverse complement strand
TTGGAGTACTGCTGCCAATACTTGGCCTTCTCCGTGGCGGAGCTGGGCTCGTAAAAACTTTTGTTGGGATCCTGCATCCAGGCGTTGATTGTGTAGCTACCTTCGGCTTTCGATTTGCCAAACGCACCCCACCAGAACGACCAGTTGGTTTCATTGTCTCCCCAGTTGCCGCCGCCCTGCGGGGCGCGCTTTTTGACCGTGGGGCAGATCACGGTTTTCATAGAGCCCTCGTAGGCTGCCTGTGGATCATTCACATAGCGCTTGTCGCCGAGGTACGGTGCGATGGCATGAAACCAATACGGTTTATTTGGGCCAAGCACTTGGAGCATTCGACCGTCAAAGTCCTCGCAGTAGTACACAGTGGCCAGCGAGATTTGCCGGATGTTGGACAGGCAGTTGATGCCTTGTGCCTTGCGCTTGGCATTAGCCAGGGCCGGCAACAACAACCCGGCTAGAATGGCTATGATTGCAATGACCACCAACAGTTCGATCAGGGTGAAGCCCTTGTTTCTTGATTTCACCAACCGATTAAGGTCGTTTGGCCAAGCGGCGTCAATCGTGAAACGATTTTCGACGAGACTTTTGTAACTTTTACTCACGGGCGGCGTTTAACTTTTCAGTCATCGATGACGTTGGAAGACTAAACAAAAAGAAATAAACATCATGAAAATTAAAACAATAGAAACCTTTGCTGTTGCATTTCTGCTCAGCGTCAGCCTGAACACCGCTCAGGCTGAGAAGGCCGCAACCGAAAAGGCTCCGGCCAAGAAGGCTGCTGGCAAACAAACGGATCGACGTGCTGATCGACCCACCCGTGAGTCCATTATCAAGCGATTCGACAAGGATGGCGATGGCAAACTAAGTGATACAGAGCGCGCAGCTGCCCGCAAGGCAATAAGCAGCCGCGGTGGTCGCACCACAGACCGTGCCCCCGGCCGCATCAGCGAAGGCTTGCGCGAGCGCTACCAGATCGCTGCCAAGAAGATTCAGGAAGATCTCAAGGCCGGCAAGATTACCGAGGCACAGGCCCGTGAACGCCAACAGGCACTGCGGAAGCGTCTCGCCCAGAGCGCGGGCCGTGGAGGCGATCGCGACACTGACCGCAGCCGTTCTTCCCGTGAAAACCTAATGAAGGAATTCGATAAGAACAAGGACGGCAAACTCGACGAAGCCGAGCGCAACGCATTGCGCAAGGCGATGTCCGAGCGGTCCCGCAGCCGTGGCGGTGACCGTCGTGGTGGCGAGCGTGGAGAACGCAGTGAGCGTGGGCGTCGCGGTGGAGAAGGTGCCGAGCGCGGTGGGGAACGCCGTCGTCGCGGTGGAGAAGGTGCCGAGCGTGGGCGCCGTGGCGGTGAGCGCGGCGAAGGTGGCGAACGCCGCCGTCGTGGCAATCGCGACAAAGAGTAAACCACTCCAAAACAACTTAAACAAACGCCGGGAATCACCCCGGCGTTTTTTTGTGCGCGAGTCTGTTATGTCGAATGGGAACTAGACCGAGTGCTGAAGCCAGAACAGGCCGAGGCCACGATTGAGGTGCCTGTGACGCCGGATGCGCTTGGCCACTTCTACCGATTGAAATCGGATTAACTCTCTGGTTTTCAAAAAACTTGGGCACCGTGCGAGCGGCGCCTTTTTTCTTTTCAACATCGCTTGGTCAAGTGAATCTTTCCTTTTTTCGAACTCGTACTGTTACTATTATGACACGAATTCAATTCATTTTGATGACGTTCATTGGGATCCTCGCCTTGCCGCTTGGCCAAGCGGAGGCGCGGGTAATCATTAGCGAATTTCTCGCGGTTAACGACAAGGGGCTGAAGGACGCCGACGACGATCGTTCCGACTGGATCGAGGTTCACAACGCTGGCGGTAAAACGGTTGATCTCGCCGGTTGGTCGTTGACGGATGACATCAAGAATTTGGCTGGTTGGAAGCTGCCAGCGGTGAAGGTGGAGGCCGGCGGTTTCCTGTTGGTGTTTGCGTCCGGTAAAAACCGGGCTACCGCCGGTGAAGAGTTGCACGCGGATTTCAAGTTGGGAGCTGGAGGAGAGTATCTTAGCCTGATCAAGCCGGATGGCCGGACGGTATCGCATCATTATGTGATGAAATATCCCAAGCAGCGGGATGACGTGTCTTATGGTGTGCCGGCTGATTGGAAACCAGACGCGGATTCGGCCACCTCGGTCATCGGGAACACGGTGTTTTTCCTAAAGCCTACGCCGGGCGCACCGAACGGCAGCGTGTTGAATGGTACGGTGGCCAAGCTGGCGTTCAGCCAGCCGCATGGTCTATACGATGAGCCGTTTGATTTGACGATCTCCACCGAGACACCGGGGGTGACGCTGCGTTACACGACGGACGGTTCAGTCCCGACAATTGATTCGGGGACGGTTTTGGAAGGTGGTTTGTTGAAGATGGAAAAGACCACCGTGCTGCGGGTGGCCGGTTTCAAGCCGGGCTTCAAGCCGACCAAGGTGGTGACGCGTACATACCTTTTCCCGAAGGACATTGTGCGGCAGTCGCCGGACGGGTTGCCGCCCAACGGTTTCCCGTACGAGTGGGGATTCAATTACGTGGACTACGGGATGGATCAGCGTGTGGTCAATGACAAGCGTTACAAGGATCAAATTTTTGACGGGCTGCGTTCGCTTCCGAGTTACTCGCTTGTGATGGAGATGGACGACCTGTTCGACGAGGAGTCCGGCATTTTTGCCAACGCAAAAAACGATGGTCGTGAGTGGGAACGCTCGTGTTCGCTGGAAATGATCAGCCCGGACGGGGAGTCCGGTTTTCAGGAAAATTGTGGCGTGCGAATTCGCGGAGGGTTCAGCCGGATGTCCCCCAACGCCAAGCACGCGTTTCGTTTCTTTTTCCGCAGCGAATACGGCCCGGCCAAGCTGCAGTATCCGGTGTTTGGCAAGGACGCCGCGCAGGAGTTTGACAACATCGACTTGCGGACATTTAGCAATTACTCGTGGAGCCTGAGCGATGATCCGCGCTGCACGTTCATGCGCGACCAGTTCAACCGCGACATGCAGTTCTCGCTTGGCCAATCGACTGCACGCGGGCATTACTGTCACCTGTACATCAACGGCCACTACTGGGGGCTGTTCAACGTGGTCAAGCGCCCTGAAGCCTCGTTTGGTGCCACGTATTTCAAGGGCAAGCAAGATGACTTTGACGTGATCAAGATCGGCCGCGGCAAGGGCAAAGGCGAGGGCAACACGCAGTACGGGCTGTTTGCCAC
>WTHH01000290.1 GCA_011523195.1 Verrucomicrobiales bacterium | reverse complement strand
CAATATATTGTGCGATTTTTTGTGCGTGGCTACAAATTTGGATATCGATCAGGCTTTGCTGGAGGAAGCGGTGACGGTGGGGCGACACCGCAGCAAAAAAGCAGCGGTCACTGATGCGCTGACGGAGTACATTGCCCGACGGAAGCAGTTAGAGGTTCTCGACCTGTTTGGAACGGTGGATTACGACGAAAAATATGATCACCGCAAACTCCGTCGACGCCCTTGAAAGTCATCGTTGATACATCGGTATGGTCTCTCGCATTGCGTCGGCGGGAGGTACATCCCGGGCCGGAAGTGAATTCCCTTTCGCGGTTAATCGAACAGGGCTTGGTGGTGCTCATGGGCTCAATACGGCAGGAGTTACTTTCCGGAATCAAAAGCGAGTCCCAATTCAAGCGGCTCCGCAATCGGTTGTCTGCTTTTCCGAACCTGAAATTGGTGACAAAAGATTACGAGTTCGCCGCGGATTTGTGCAATCGATGCATGGCCAAGGGCGTCCAGGCATCACACACCGATTTCCTCATCGCTGCGGCAGCAATCAATCGGGACTTTGCCGTGTTCAGCGCGGACAGGGATTTTTCGAATATCGCAAAAATTATCCCTGTAAATATATTCAAACCCCAATAAGCCTCACTTCACCTCAAGCCAGTGGCTGGCGCTGTGGCTGTTGAATTCCGGGGCGTACATGCTTTGGATTTTGGCGATACCGGTCTGGTAACGGCCGCGGTGGAACACCTTCACCGGGTACTCGAAGACATAAGTGCCCTTGGGCAGGTAGTCGATGAAGAAGTGGCTGGAGGCATCGCGGGTGGATTCGTAGTAGGCCAAGCCGTCCTGATATTTGTAGTGGGAAAGCACATTGACCGGCTCGGTGCCGCTGCCCCGCTGATCCTTCAGGTGGACAAATTCCATGTCGCGGTCGGTTCGCAAAACCAAGCGCACAACGAGTTCGTCTCCCGGCTTGAGATCGCGGTCGAGCGGCTTGAGCACTTGACCCGATTTTTCGTCCTCACGAATGTAGATCTCCTTGGCCAAGCGCAGCGGGGTGGCAGTGTGCGGGGTGACTTTGGACATGTCCTCGAGGTACTGCCAGTGCACGCTGCCCCATGCGACGCCGGCGTCGTGCTTGGTCATCTGCACTTGGCCAAGCGCCGAGGTGATTTCGCCGCGGCCAAATTTCTGCTGATAAAATCCGGTGCCGGCCTCGACGTTTTTCGGTTCAACCTTTTTGCCGTCCAGCGACACCTCAACGAGTTTGGTGGAGGCAAGCAGGTTGTCGCCGCCGAGAAGGATCGAGTAGACGGCATCGGCGGTGGCCTTGGTGGTTTTCCATGCCTGCGTCTGCTTTTGCTTGATAAGCCAAATCTGGCACTCGCGTACGGCTTCCTTGTCCTGGGAAATTTCGTTAAACATCTCGATCATCATGGCTTGAGTCTCGATCGGGGCGCGGTACCACCACCATGAGTGCTCGGTGTCACGCCAAAACATGCCGAGTTCCTCGGTGGTGACGCTGTGCTCAAGGATGGACGTGACAATGTCTGCCGGCGTCTCCTTGTAGGCAAGCCGGTGCAGCGCGATGCCGACGTGTGCCTTTGACTGACGGTTACCCAGTGTAAGCCAATGTTTTTTGCCCTGGCCGGCGAAGTAGTCGAACGCTGTCTTGTTCGCGGCCGGGACCGGCTTGTCTTTCAGGTAAAAACTGCGGCAGTAAAGGTAGAGCGCGATGGTTTGGGTGAGGTTGTTTTTGTCCAGATTTCCCTGGCGCTTGAGTCGGTCGTACCTCTTTTGAATCCAGTTATCGAGCCGGGCCAGTGCCTTGACCGCGAGGCTGACGTTCACGTTCTCGACTCCGAGATGCCGCAGCCGGGCGAAGCCGGTGGTGACGTAGAGCGTGATGTAATCGTTGCTGCGCCCGCCGGGCATCCACGGCCAGCCGCCGTCGGAGTTTTGTGCCTTGTTGAGTTGCTCGAACAGTCGCCGGACATCGGTGTCGAGGCGGTTTTTGTCGAACAGGATGCCGATGTTGCGCCGGGCCTGGCTTTCGTCTTTGGCCTCACGCACCCAGGGTGTCTCGAGCAGGAGCAGGCTCTTGAGGTCTTCGTTTTTCTCGAGTGGACTGTCGAGCGCGTCGGTGCCCTTCCACAGGTCGAACACGCGTCGGATGCGCGGGTCGGAGTTAGCGATGTGCGCAGCGAGTGAGTTGGCGTACAGCCGGTTGAAACGCTGCTCAGTGCACTGATGCGGATACTCCATCAGATAGGGCAGGGCGAGCACGGCGTACCAGGCTGGGTTGGATGCGACCTGTACGGTGAGCGATTGGTGCTCGAGCGTATCCGACTGGTCAGCGGCGATCAGTTTCTCGAACTGGAATTTCTTCGTGCCCTTGTCGCGAATCGGCAATGGCAGCGACTCGGTGACGAGGATGCGGCGGGAGAGTACGGGGAGGTAGTTTTCTTCGGCGTCCGCCTGATCACCGGCGGAGGCAGTAACGCGATAGACGAGTGTCGGTGCGCCGTCCGGTACCGAGAGCTGCCAAGAAAAACTGCGTGATGCTCCAGCAGGAATTGTGAAGGTCTGCTCCGGTGAAGTGTTTCCGAGTAGTGCGTCTACCGACTCGTCTGTGATGGCGTTTTTCAGGTCGAGCTTCACAACGCCGGTGCGGGCTGTTTCACCAGTGTTCAGCACACGTGTTGTAAATTCGAGCACGTCGCCTTCACGGAGAAAACGTGGTGGGTTTGGCCGCACCATCAGGTCGAGCGACGTGACCGTCTTTCCGTCGATGAACCCGGAGCGAACTTGTTTGTCGTGCACGAACGCCATTAGCTTCCACTCCGTCAACGCTTCCGGCATGGTGAATGTCAGCTCCACCTCGCCGTTCTCATTGGAGACCGCGTGCGGGAAAAAGAACGCCGTCTCATTGAGGTTTTTACGGACGGACACTTGTGCGTCGGCTCCGCTTTGAGAGGTTGTCCTGCTACCATTCTTTTCAGACTGCGCCACAAAATCGCCAGTGGCTGCCCGTTCATCGAGCGCCTCCCCGGCCCCGATCGCGGCAGCGTCCATTGCCAAGCCTAGGCCTTCCACCGAGGCGGATTCCGCAATCGCCATCGTTGCTGGTAAGGCGCTATTCATTGGTTCACGGGATTTAGTCATGACTCTTTGTCTTAACATCCCGGGGTAGTGGCGGAATTGCGTCCGGGTGATCTCCGGCGGGAAAGCCCAGTAACGATAGTTGCCAATGGAG
>WTHH01000158.1 GCA_011523195.1 Verrucomicrobiales bacterium | reverse complement strand
TTGGCCAAGCGTACACGCGGGCGGCTCAGTAGCCAATCGCCGCGCCGTCCTTGCGCGCCTCGGAGCCGCAGTGGAGTAGGCCGGTCTCGTGGTCGATGCGGATGGCCTGATAACCGCCGCCCGCGCCACCACGGCTGATGTTGTGGCCGCGTTTTTTCAACTCAGCAACGACCTTCTCGCTGACGCCGCTCTCGACGATCAACCGGCCACCGTCGGTCATCAAGTCACCGGTGGGCGTGTCGGAGCCGTCGTGACGCACGCGCGCGGCGTCGGTGGCCTCCTGCACGTTCATGCCGTGATCGATCATGTTGACGAGCACCTGCGCGTGGCCCTGCGGCTGCATGTCGCCGCCCATCACGCCAAACGACAGCACCGGTTTGCCTTCCTTCGTGACCATCGCCGGAATGATCGTGTGGAACGGCCGCTTGAACGGCTCGAGCCGGTTGTAGTGCTTGTCATCCATCGAGAACAGCGTGCCCCGGTTTTGCATGGTAAAGCCGACGTTGCCCGGTACATGGCCGGAGCCGAAGCCGTAGTACGTGCTCTGGATGAGCGACACCACGTTGCGATCCTTGTCCACTGCGGTGAGGTAAATCGTGTCGCCGTGCTTGAGCTGCGGATCGCCGGCCGGCACACGCTGCGCGGCCTTTGCCATGTCTATGCGTTTGGCCTGCCGTGCGGCGTACGGCTTGGAGATCAGCTCCGCGATCGGCAGGTTTTTCTCCACCTGCTGGTCGGCGTAAAATTTGGCCCGGTCGGCAAATGCCAGTTTCTTGGCCTCGGCGAACAGGTGAATGTAGTCGGCTGAGTTGTCTCCCATCGCGGTGATGTCGTGCGGCTCGAAGATGTTCAAAATCTGCAGCGCGGCGATGCCCTGCCCGGACGGCGGCAGCTCCCAGATTTCATGGCCGCGGTAGTTGGTGCTGACCGGCTCGACCCGCTCCGAGGTATGGCGCTTGAGATCCTCCATCGTGATCAGGCCGCCGACCGACTCGCTGTAGCGCACCATCTCCTCGGCGATCCAGCCCTCGTAAAACGCATTCGCCCCCTCCCATCCGATCGCACGATAAACCTTGGCCAGATCGCGGTTGGTCATCCGCTCGCCCTCCTTCGGGGCCTTGCCGTTCTTGAGGAACGCCCGGCTGGCGGTCTTAGTTTCGCTAAGGATCCCTTCGCTGCCGCTCCAGTAACCGGCGATGATCTGGGTGACCGGAAAACCGTCCCGCGCATAGCGCACCGCCGGCGCGAGGGTTTTGGACAGCGGCATTTTGCCGAATCGGTCGTGCAATACCTGCCAGCCGTCGACGCAACCCGGCACCGACCAGCTAAGCGGACCCTTGAGCGGGATGCGGTCCTGCCCGCGTTCGCGGATCAGCTCCCGCGAAATGCCCAACGGCGAGCGGCTGCTGGCGTTGAGGCCGTAGAGTTTTTTTGACTTCGCATCCCACACGATGGCGAACAGGTCGCCGCCGATGCCGCAGCTCATCGGCTCCACCACGCCGAGCACGGCGTTGGCCGCGATGGCGTCGTCGATCGCATTGCCGCCCCGCTTGAGGACGTCCACCCCGGCCTCGGCGGCGAGCGTGTGGCTGGTGGCGACCATGCCGTTGGGCGCCATCACCACCGAGCGACTGAGCTTGGGATCGCCGTAAGGCCGGTCGTAACCGGCACCGAGAAGTTGAGAACTGGCCATGACTGGTAGGAGAAACAGCTTGGCCAAGGCAAGCCGCTGCCGTTTTGGAGTTGCCAAGCGCTTGGTCAGGCGGGAGAAACCGCAAGCGCGATGTCGCTCTCTGAACAGGTTAAACAGTTTGACGCCCTGCTGCAGCGGTACGAGCCGGTGCTGGCACTGGCCCCAATGCAGGACGTCACCGACCTGCCGTTCTGGAAGGTGATCCGCAGCCGTGGCGGCGCAGACCTGTACTATACCGAATACTTTCGCGTACACGCCGACTCCCGGCTGGAGAAGCCAATCCTTCGCTCGATAACCGAAAACCCCACCGGCCGGCCGGTCGTCGCACAGATGATCGGCAACAGCATCCCCGACCTCGTGCGCACTGCACGCGAGCTGCAGCAGCATCCCATCGCCGCTGTCGACCTCAACCTCGGCTGCCCCGCGCCGGTCGTCTACAAGAAATGTGCCGGTGGCGGACTGCTACGCGAGCCGGAACGCGTGGACCGCATCCTTGGCGCGCTGCGCGAGGCGGTGGAGACACGGTTCACGGTGAAAACGCGGATCGGTTTTGACGACCCTGCGGTGTTCGACGAGTTGCTCCCGATCTTTGCTAAGCACGACCTCGATCTGCTCACCGTCCATGGGCGCACGGTGAAGGAGATGTACCGCAGCGCCGTGCATTACGACTTCATCGCACGCGCTGTCGCGGAGGCCGGCTGCCCGGTGTTGGCCAACGGCAATGTCTATTCCGCAGCCAAGGCCGAGTCGGTTCTCGGCGAGACTGCCGCGAGCGGCCTGATGATCGGGCGCGGGATTATCCGCAATCCCTGGCTGTTCACCCAGATCCGCCGGCATTTCCGGAACGAGCCGCCCGCCTGGCCAATCGGACGCGAGGTGCTCGAGTACGTCGCCGACCTGTTCGAGATGACTGCCCCGGAGAATTACGTCGAGCGCAGTCAGGTGCAGAGGATGAAAAAGTACATGAACTACTTCGGGCTGGGCGTTGATCCGGCTGGGCGTTTTTTGCACGACATCCGCCGCGCCCAGACCAAGGCCGACTTTTTTGCCATCTGCCGCGAGCACCTCGACCATGACGAGCCGATGCCACTCGAGCCATACACGCCCGAACTGCAGAGCCGCGACGTTGTCGCCGGCATACACACCTAGTTTTGAAATTCGAAACTCTAATATCGAAATCCTAAACCGTGAGCGCTTCCTTGCGTGCGCGGGGGTGCGCCGGTACATTGCTCGGGCTGCGATGACGCTGACTGAAAAAATATTGGCCCGGGCAGCGGGCAAGGGCGAGGTGACCTCTGGCGAAAACGTCTGGGTAAACGTGGACACGTTGATGACGCACGACGTCTGCGGCCCCGGCACGATCGGGGTGTTCAAGCGCGAGTTTGGTGAGGACGCCAAGGTTTGGGACGCGAAAAAAATCGTGATCATCCCGGACCACTACATTTTCACCTCTGACTCGCTGTCCAACCGCAACGTGGACATCCTGCGCGATTTTGCCAAGGAACAGGGGCTGCCGTACTTTTATGACGTCATCGATGACGAGGACGGAAAGTGGC
>WTHH01000081.1 GCA_011523195.1 Verrucomicrobiales bacterium | reverse complement strand
GGGGTGCGACGCTGGGGATTCCACGGGGCAAGCCACAAGTTCATCGCGGAACGCTCCGCAGAACTGCTCGGCCGCGAGGACGTGGCCAACCGCGCCCGCAATCTGTACGTCGACAACGCCGGCTCGCCGGTGGACGGCCCGCCGCTTCGGGTGGTGTCGTGCCATCTCGGTGGCAGTTCATCGATCACCGGCATTCTCAACGGCGCGGCGATCGGCAACAGCATGGGCCTGAGCCCGCAGTCCGGTCTGCCTCACAACAACCGTGTGGGGGACCTCGACTCAATGGCCGTGCTGCACATGATGCGGCGCGACGGCCTGTCGATCGACGAGGTCGAAAACGCGTTGTGCAGCGAGGGCGGGCTGAAGGGTCTGAGCGGCGGGCACAACGACATTCGCGACATCCAGTCCGCAGCCGATGCCGGGGATGAGGATGCACAGCTCGCGCTCGATGTGTTCGTGCACTCAGCGCGGCACTGGATCGGCGCGTACTTCGCGCAACTCAACGGGCTCGATGCACTCGTGTTCACTGCCGGCATCGGGGAAAACCGAACCGGCACCCGCGCGGCAATCTGCGCGAATCTGGAGCAGCTGGGAATCCGGCTGGACCCCGAAAAAAACGAGGCGACCCAGGCCGAGGAAGCGGTCATCAGCGCCGAGGATTCACCCGTGAAAGTGATCGTCATCCCGACCAACGAGGAATTGGTGGTGGCCCGCGAGGTGAAGCGATTTTTGGATCACAACCGAAACTGATTTTTAACCAACAAAACAAACAAAACTGATATGTCTCAACAAGCCATAGGACTGATTGAAACACGGGGCCTCGTTGCCCTTGTGGAAGGAACCGACGCCATGCTGAAGGCGGCCAACGTGGAGTTGTCCGGCCCGGTGCAACAGGTGGGCAGTGCGCTCGTGAGCGCCTGCGTCACCGGAGATGTCGCTGCCGTGAAGGCCGCGACCGATGCCGGTGCAGAGGCGGTCAAGGCCATCGGCGGCGAAATCGTCAGCGTGCACGTCATCGCGCGTCCGCACGGCGACGTCGGCACCGTTCTGCCCAAATCCAAGAAATAAGGAGGCACAGGCATGTTCCTTGCCCGAGTAGAGGGATCGGTCGTCGCGACCAAGAAGGACGACGGACTGAGTGGCCGCAAGCTGCTGTTGGTTCGTCCCCAACTGGTGGACGAGAGCGATCCGGCCAAGTTTCGTCCCGGAAAAAACACCATTGTTGCGGTGGACTCCGTTGGAGCCGGGGAGGGGGAGTTGGTGATGTTCACTCAGGGCAGTTCCGCCCGGCTGGCGCCAAACATGAAGAGCGCCCCGGTGGATGCCGTGGTGGTGGGCATTGTGGACTCCGTCGATGCGCTTGGCCAAGTGATCTACGACGCCAAGACAGACGGTCAGGCCTAGTCCCGCTTGGCCAAGCTCGTGAAACCTAAATTGAAAGATTCAACATGGCGAATGCAGTGAATGAAGCACTGATCCGCGACGTAATCCAGGACGTCCTCGGGCGGCTGGGTGGCGATGCTCCCGCCGCTCCGGCGGCCGGCGAAGACAAGGGCTCCTGCGGTTGCAGTGGCAAAAGCGGCGGCAAGGACTTTGGTGTGTTCCAAAATGCGAATGATGCCTGCGATGCTGCGGCCGGGGCGTTCCTCCAGTTGCGCGAACAGGGCGTCGAGGCCCGGCGCAAAATCATCGAGATCGTCAAGGGCATGTGCGAGGCCAACGCCGATGAATGGGGTCGCATCGAGCTGGAGGAATCCAAGATTGGCCGTCTCGATCACAAGATCGAGAAGCTGCACATCATCCGTGACGTGCCGGGAGTCGAGTGGCTCAGCCCGGACGGCCGTAGCGGCGACCACGGAATCACGCTTGAGGAGTACACCCCGTTCGGCGTGGTCGGCGCGGTTACCCCGTCGACACACTCGATCCCGACTCTGGCCGGCAATATCGTCAACATCGTGGCGGCCGGCAATGCCGTGGTGTTCAACGCGCATCCGGCAGCTGCGCGCTGCGCCGCAATGTCCGTCCGCAAGTTTAACGAGGCGATCCACCGTGCCACCGGCATTGAGAACATCGCCTGCATCATCGAGCAGCCGACGTTTGATTCGTTTAAGGAAATGTGCGCCAACGAGAACGTGCGCCTGTTGTGCGTTACCGGTGGGCCGGGAGTGGTCGCCGCTGCGATGCAAACTGGCAAGCGCGCGATCTGTGCCGGGCCGGGCAACCCGCCGGTGCTGGTCGACACAACGGCAGACATCGACCGTGCCGCCCGCTGCGTGGTGCAGGGTGCGGCGTACGACAACAATCTACTTTGTATCGGCGAAAAACAGGTGTTCGTGCTGGACAGTGTCGCGGATGCGTTCATGTCCGCAATGGAACGCCACGCTGCCGTTCGACTGAACGGGTCGCAACTGGACGCGTTGACACAGGCTGCGTTCGTCTTCCCGGAAGGACAGGGTGCAGGCTGCGGGCACGCCGCGACCAATAAGGATTTCATCGGCAAGGACGTTCCTTTGCTGGCGCAGGCTGCCGGGGTCAACGCCCCGGCCGGGACACAGTTGCTCTTCGCCGAGACGAGCGCCGATCATCTTTTTGTCGAGGAGGAACAAATGATGCCGATGCTGCCGGTCGTGCGCGTGCGAAGCGTCGAGGAAGGCATCGAGGCCGCGAAGAAGTCTGAGCACAACTACCGCCACACCGCCATCATCCACTCGCACGACGTCAACCACATGACCGCGATGGGCCGGGCGCTCGACACGACGTTGTTCGTGAAAAACGGGCCGAGCATGGCCGGGCTGGGACTGGGCGGGGAGGGGTATCTGAGCTTTTCCATCGCCACACCGACCGGCGAAGGCGTGACCAACCCGCGGACATTCACCCGGGTGCGTCGCTGTGTGATGGTCGACAACCTGAGGATTTACTGAGCATGCGTCTGGCTCGAGTCGAGGGCAACATCGTGGCAACCCGCAAGCATCCGAGTCTCGACGGCTGGCGGCTGGTGGTTTGTCAACCGATCAACCTCGAGGGCGAGGACGACGGCACGCCGATCGTTGCGATCGATCCCTACGGGTCCGGCATGCACCAACGGGTGATAGTGTCGTCCGACGGATTGGCTGCGCGCAAGGCGGTGGTCGACAACCGCAGCCCGGTGCGCATGATGATCACCGGCATCATCGACCGAATGGAGGAGGAAAAAACGGCATGAGACTGGGCAAGGTCATCGGGCGAGTGACGCTCAGCCAGACGATTCCCG
>WTHH01000535.1 GCA_011523195.1 Verrucomicrobiales bacterium | reverse complement strand
GTGCCGGGCGGCTCCAGCGGAGGCTGCGCTGCCGCGGTCTCGGCGCAGGAATGTTTCGGTAGTATCGGCACCGACACCGGTGGTTCCATTCGCCAGCCGGCCGCGCTTTGCGGCTGCGTTGGCATCAAGCCGACCTACGGGCGGGTATCGCGCTACGGCGTGGTTGCGTTCGCCTCGTCGCTCGACCAAGTCGGCCCGTTGGGTAAAACCGTGCGCGACACGGCGACGCTGCTTGGCTCCATCGCCGGGCATGACCCGAGGGATTCCACCAGCGTGCCCACCGACGTGCCGGACTACGCCGCCGGATTGGAGGGGGACATCAAGGGCGTCAAACTGGGCCTGCCGAAGGAGTACCTCGGCGAGGGCATCGACCCCGAGGTGCGCGCTGCGTTTGAGGCGGCGGTGAAGCAGTACGAATCGCTTGGGGCAGAGATCGAGGAGGTGAGCCTGCCTCACGCCGAGTACGGCGTGGCGACCTACTATATTCTGGCCACGGCCGAGGCCAGTGCGAACCTCGCGCGGTTCGACGGCATTCGCTACTGCGACCGCGTCGAGGGCGACGATCCGTTTTCGCTCTATTGCAACACACGCGGCGCCGGCTTTGGCGAAGAGGTGAAACGCCGAATCATCCTCGGCACGTACGTGTTGAGCAGCGGTTATTACGACGCGTACTACATCAGGGCGCAAAAAGTGCGGACGCTCATCAAGCGGGACTTCGACCAGGCGCTCGAAAAAGTCGACGCACTCATCACGCCGACCGTGCCGTACACGGCGTTCAAGGCCGGTGAAAAAACAGGCGACCCACTGCAAATGTACCTGTCCGATATTTACACCATTTCGTGCAATCTGGCCGGCACATGCGGTATCAGTGTCCCGTGTGGAATCACCAACGATCCCAATTTGCCGGTGGGGCTTCAGTTGCTCGGGAAACCGTTTGGCGAACAGGAACTGCTCAAGATCGCACACGCCTACGAACAGTCCACCCCGTGGCACAACGAAAGGGCCGCGCTCTGATGGAATACGAAACTGTCATCGGGTTGGAGACCCACTGCCAGCTTAAAACCCAGTCAAAAATGTTCTGCGCCTGTGCCAATGAATTTGGCGCGGATCCAAACACGAACGTTTGCCCGGTTTGCCTCGGCATGCCCGGCGTGTTGCCGGTGCCGAACGAACGTGCACTGCAACTCACGGCGTTGACCGGGTATCTGCTAAACTGCGAGGTGCCCAAGTTTGCGAAGTTCGATCGCAAAAACTATTTTTACCCGGACGTTTGCAAGGACTACCAGATCACCCAGTTTGATTTTCCGTCCACCACGACCGGGCATGTTGACTTCGAGTTCGAGGGTGGCATCGAGCGCGTGCGCATCACGCGTGCCCATCTCGAGGAGGACGTCGGCAAAAACAACCACTTTGACCAGCACAGCGGCGTTGATTTCAACCGGGCCGGAGTGCCGTTGCTGGAGATCGTTTCCGAGCCGGACATCCGCAGCGCGGACATGGCGTACGAATACCTCAACGCGCTCAAGGACATCCTGATCTACGGCGGCGTCAGCGACTGCGACATGGAGAAGGGCATGGTGCGCTGCGACGTCAACATCAGCGTCCGGCCCAAGGGCACCACCGAGTTGGGCACCAAGGTGGAGATCAAAAACATGAACACCTTCAGCGGGGTGCGCCGGGCGATCAACTACGAGGTGCCTCGCCAGATCGAGACCCTCGAGTCCGGAGGCTCGCTTGTGCAGGAGACCCGTCGCTGGGATGACGATGCCGGCATCACCGAGACGATGCGCTCCAAGGAGCATGCCCACGACTACCGTTATTTTCCCGAACCGGACATCATGCCGCTGCGCCCCAGCGACGAGTGGCTGGCCGAGGTGCGCACGCACATCGTCGAGTTGCCGCTAGCCCGCAAGCAACGCTTTGTTGCCGACTACGGCATCCCGGAGCAGGACGCCGAGGTGTTCGTGGGCAACGTGCCGCTGGGTGATTTTTTTGAAAAAGCCGTCGACGGCTCGAAGAATGCCAAGGCGGTCGCCAACTGGGTAATCAACAATCTGCAGGCCCAGTTGACTGAAACGGAGACTTCGGTTGACGATCTCAAGTTTGGTCCCGAGGCCATTCGCGAACTGGTCGAGATCATCGACGGCGGCACGATCAGCAGCAAGGGTGGACAGGAAGTGTTTTCTGAGCTGTTTAAAAATGGCGGCTCACCCAAGGCGATCGTTGATGCTAAGGGACTCGCGCAGGTCAGCGACACCGGCGAACTCGAGAAATGGTGTCAGGACGCCATCGAGGCCAATCCCGGCCCGGCTGATGACGTCCGAAACGGCAAGGAAAACGCCATCAACTTCCTCAAGGGACAGGTCATGAAGGCTAGCCGCGGCAAGGCTAATCCTCAATTGGTGGGCGAAACCTTGGCCAAGTTGTTGAAAGATTAGGGAAAGTTAGCCAGGGTCACTCCTGTTATGCCTCGAGGATGTATCAACCGGCAATTGTTCAGTTTCGCGCTGGGCATGCTGTTGCCACTTGGCCAAGCGCTTGGCCAAGCGGACGGCGATCCGAAGGCCAAGGCCAACCAGGTACTCGAGGATCAACTGACCGAGTCGAAAGACGGCCTGCTTCTACTGGACGGCAAGCCGTTCAGCGGTGAGGTCGCAAAATATCATTCCAACAAAAAAAAGGCCGAGAGCTACTCTCTTAAAAAGGGCAAACTGCACGGGCCGTTCATCACCTATCGGGAGGACGGCAGCCTCGCATTTCAAGTCACATTCGCGGATGGAATTGAGCACGGCCCGTTCAAGCGCTGGTTCGAGGATGGCAAACTTTGGGTGGAGGAAAACTACGCCGCCGGCAAACTCGAAGGCATCAGCCAAACCTATTTTTCAAACGGCAAACTTCAGGTGCAGTCCCTTTATCGGGCGGGAAAAAAGGAAGGACTGGAGATTGGCTGGTACGAGAACGGCCAGCAACGCTGGGAGGTAAGTTATGAGAAGGGCCGGGAGAAAAATAAACTGCTTTGGGAGCGGGACGGCACGCCGTCCGGAAAAAATGCACCAACAATTCTTTGAGATGAAAACATACAAATCAATCAAACTTGGCCAGGCGCTGCTCGCCCTGGCCGTGAGTGTTGTCGCTTGGCCAAGCGCAAGCGCGGAGGAAAACCCGCTCGACCGCTACGTGGCTAAGCCGGATCCGGCCTACGAGTACCGACTGCTCTCCACCGACAAGGGCCGCGGCTACACGGCTTACATCCTCGAG
>WTHH01000209.1 GCA_011523195.1 Verrucomicrobiales bacterium | reverse complement strand
CGTTAGGATTGGGTACGCCTCCGGTCATTCATGCAATTCTTTCCCGCCATTGTGCCGGACGGCTGCGGTCGGCTTGGTGACGAACAGGCGGCTCGCCGGTGCGGCTGACTCGATGCGCCGGCCCCGGTTTTCACGGGTAATGTTATAATGGTCAGTGGCCGGGTCGTAGGCGTTGAGGCTGAGCCGGAAACCGCCCTTGCCGGCCAGTGCGCCGTGGCAGCCACCACCGTTGCAGCCTGCCTTGGACAACACCGGCAACACGTCGTGCCGAAAGCTCAGTTTTCGATCGTCCTCGGCGGCCGCCGGGAGGGTCAGCGCGAGGAACAACAGCGCTTGGCCAAGTGCAACTCTTGATCTCATGCGAACAGTTCCTTGATGGGTTCGTTGCCAAAGTCGACCAGCGGGAAGGGGCGTCCGCTTGGCCCGGGGAGTGTGGCTCCGGGGTTGAGGCCGAGGCTGTGAAAGATCGTCGCCACGACGTCGCCCGGTTCCACCGGTCGCTCGGCCGGGAATCCGCCGATGGGATCGCTTTTGCCCACCACGCGTCCGCCCTGCACGCCACCGCCGGCGAAGGAGCAGGTAAAACATTGCGGCCAGTGATCGCGTCCACCGGCGGGGTTGACCTTGGGCGTGCGCCCGAACTCCGACAGTGTGGTCACCATCGTGTCGTCGAGCAGGCCGCGCTCGTGCAGATCCTCGATCAGGGCGCTGTAGCCCTGGTCGTACATCGGAGCAACCTGTTCCTTCATCTGCTTGACGGAGATGAACGGCTTCGAGCCGTGGATGTCCCACGAGAGTTGATCGAAGACGGTGAGGAAGCTGTTGATCGTGACCATGCGGACGCCGTTTTCGACGAGGCGCCGGGCAAGCAGGCAGCACTGGCCAAAACGATTCATGCCATAGCGTTCGCGCACTGCCGGTTTTTCCTTGGTAATGTCGAACGCGGCGCGGGCCTGTTCGCTGGTCATCATGCGGAATGCGGAATGAAAACTGTCGTTAAGCAGTCGGGCGTCCTCGCTGGCTTCAAAATTCTTCACCGCGCCATCGACAATGTCGCGCATCTTTCGCCGTCGATCGAGTCGCGCAGCGCCAATCTGGTCGGGCGGCAGCAGGTCGGGCACCTTGAAATCTTTCTGTGCCGGATTGGCGTTGAGGGCGAACGGGTCGTGCGCCTTGCCGAGGAAACCACCGGCCTGACCGTTGGGCATGTTGCCGCCACCCCGTCCCATCAACTCCGGCAGTACGACGAATGGCGGCAGGTCGCTTTTGCGGCCCAGCAGATAACTGGCCACCGCCCCGGCGTGTGGGGTCTGGATGCCGCCGGTGAAGCGCCGGCCGGTCTGCATGATCTGCCAGCCGGCATCGTGCACCGCTGCGCCGCCGTGGTGCACCGTCCGCACGAGCGAAAACTTGTCGGCGATCTTCGCGTGCCGGGGGAGAATCTCCGAGATGTCGATGTCCGGTGACTTGGTTCGGATCGGCTTGAACGGCCCGCGAATCTCCCGAGGCGCGTCCGGTTTCATGTCCCACAGATCGACGTGGCTCGGCGCGCCGAGATTGAAGATCATGATGCAGGCGCGGTTGTCGTGTCCGGGCCGGACGGCGCCGGCCTCCTTCGCGGCCAGCAGTTGCGGCAGCGACAGCCCGGCCGCGCCGAGCGCGCCGACCTGCAAAAACTCCCGGCGTTTCAGGTGACTGCCCCCGCAGATGGAGGCTTGTTCTTCAGCCAAAAAATCAAACATAACTCAAAAAAGTGGAGCGGCGATCAAGCCGCGAAGAGAACCCCGAAAGGTTAGCGTTTCGCCGCAAAGATGCACGACGAAAACGGTGCCGGATTGACAAAGCCCCGCGCGGCTGCAATTTCATCCGCACCGAATGATGAACATGATGAAACTCAAGACGACGTCGCTCGCATTGGCCGGCGCCCTAACTTGGCTCGGGGGCATGGATGCGGTTGAGGCCAAATCCAAGACTCGCCCCAACATTGTTTTCATTCTTGCCGATGACCTTGGCTGGAAGGACTTGAGCAACGAGGGCTCGAAGTACTACGAGAGCCCGCACATCGATCGCATCGCGCGCGAGGGGATGAAGTTCACCCGTGGTTACGCGGCGTGTCAGGTCTGCAGTCCGTCCCGTGCCAGCATCATGACCGGCAAATACCCGACCAATCACGGTATCACCACCTGGATCGGCGACCGCGCCGGGGAGGCTTGGCGTGGTACGCGTCGTAATGACACGCATCTGCCCCCCGAGTACGATCGCGCGCTGCGAGCCTCCGAAATCACGCTGGCCGAGGCGCTGCGGGAGCAGGGCTACAAGACCTTTTACGCCGGCAAATGGCACATCGGCGGCAAGGGCTCCTGGCCGGAGAATCACGGATTCGACATCAACAAAGGAGGGTGGGATGTCGGCAGCCCACGTGGTGGGTTTTTCTCGCCTTGGATTAATCCAACGCTTGAGTCCGGCCCCCCTGGCGAGTCGCTGCCCATCCGCTTGGGCAACGAAACCGCCAAGTTCATCGAGGCGTACAAGGACAAGCCGTTTCTCGCCTTCCTTTCATTCTATTCCGTGCACGGCCCGATACAGACCACACCCGGACTGTGGAAAAAATACCGAGACAAGGCCGAGTCGGCCGGCTTGGCCAAGGAGCGTTTCAAGTTTGACCGCAGGTTGAATGTCCGTCAGGTGCAGGACTGCCCGATCTACGCCGGGATGATCGAGACGATGGACGACGCTGTCGGGATCGTTCTGAATAAACTCGACGAACTTGGCTTGGACAAAAACACCATCGTCTGCTTCACGTCCGACAATGGTGGCGTTTCCTCCGGTGACGCCTATTCGACCAGCAACACGCCGTTGCGCGGCGGCAAAGGCCGGCAATGGGAGGGGGGCATCCGCGAGCCGTACTACATTAAGGCACCGGGCGTGACCAAGCAGGGCGGTGTCAGTGCTGTCCCGGTCAATGGCATCGACTGGTACCCGACACTGCTCGAGTTGGCCGGGGTGAACGTGCCGGCAAAGCAGGCGGTCGACGGCGTTAGCATCGTGCCGTTGCTCAAGGGCGGCAAGATTGCCAAACGCCCGTTGTATTGGCACTACCCTCACTACGGCAACCAGGGCGGCGAACCATCCTCGATCATCAGCCAAAACGACTGGAAACTCATCCACTACCACGAAGACGGCCGCGATGAGCTGTATCACCTGGCCAACGACCCGAACGAGACGACCGACTTGGCCAAGCGCGAAACCAAGCGGGCCAAGCAGTTGCG
>WTHH01000205.1 GCA_011523195.1 Verrucomicrobiales bacterium | reverse complement strand
CGCAGCTACCAAACCGAGTGTTAATGTTATAATGCGTTTCATAAAAAGTGTTTTTATTGGGAAAACACCCAGAAATTGGCCAAGCGGCCAAAAGTTAGCCATGCCTATATTTTAGTCGACCAGCGAGGTCAATCAAAAAGTTAGCCATGCCTAACTTTTTCTCTGGCCGCTCTGCGCTTGGTTTGGGCGCTTTGGTGTTTGACTGTGTGGCGGGGGTTGTTTACCCATCGCCGCCGTGACTTTTTTGAACCCTCGATTCTTTTCCATCGGTTTATTTGCGCTTGGCTTGGCATTTCTGACGGACGTGGCGACTGCCGGCGACTGGCATCGCTGGCGCGGTCCCAATGGCAACGGCATTTCAGACGAGACCGGCTGGCTGGCCAAGTGGTCCGACGACGGCCCCAAGCGGCTGTGGAAGGCCAAGGTCGGCACCGGGTTTTCCTCGATCACAGTCTCTGATGGGCGCGCCTACACGATGGGCAATTCCGGCCGGGGCCGCGGCAAGGAGCAGGACACAGTCTTTTGTTTTGATGCCGCCACCGGCAAGGAACTCTGGTCGCACAGCTACGTGGCGAAGCTCGATCCCAAGTACTACGACGGAGGCACCAGTGCCACGCCGACAATCGACGGCGCGAACGTCTACACGCTAAGCAAGGATGGCCTACTGATCTGCTTCGCGGCGATTGACGGCAAGGTGAAGTGGCAGAAGGATGTGGCCAAGGCCGTCAAGGCCAAGCGCCCGACCTGGGGCTACGCCGGCTCACCGGTCATCATCAACGACGCGCTGCTGGTCAATGTCGGCACCTACGGCACCTGCCTCGACAAAAATACAGGCGACATTATCTGGCAGACCGGCGGCGCCGCTTCAGGTTACTCCTCCATGGTGCCATACGTGCGCGATGGCCATCGCGAGGTGGTGCTGTTCGCGGCGGAGGAAGTTGTGGCGCTTGATCCCAAAACCGGCAAGAAGCGTTGGGGTTACCCGTGGGAAACAAAGTACGGCGTTAACTCAGCCGACCCGATCATGCTGGGCGACATGGTATTCATCTCCTCCGGTTACAACCGCGGCTGTGCACTTTTGAAAGTTTCAGGCGGTAAGGCCACCAAGATTTGGGAAAATAAAAACATGTGCAACCACTTCAACGCCTGCGTGTTGATCGATGGTCACCTCTACGGCTTTAGTGGCAACACCGGCCGAGGCACACTGCGCTGTCTCGAGATGGCCACCGGCAAGATGAAGTGGGAGGAGAAAAGCTTCGGCGGTTTTGGTGCGCTCCAGGCGATCGGCCAAAAGCTGCTCATCATCAGCAACCAGGGCGAACTGGTTGTGGCGGAGACCAACCCGGACGAGTTCACCGAGATTTCCCGCGCACAGGTAACCGGCCCCAAGTGCTGGACCACGCCGGTGCTCTCCAACGGCCGCGTGTACTGTCGCAACTCCCGCGGCGACCTCATCTGCCTCGATTTGAGCGCGAAATAACGGCGCCCCTACTCGACCGTTTCCCAGCGGCCGGAACGGGCCGAGCGGGCGGCTGCATCGGTGAAAAGCTGTACGCGCCAGCCATCCTTCAGGTCTGGATGGCTACAGGCTTCTCCTGCGTGAGCTTGGCGCAGGCTGGGGAAGACGTATTTTTCGAACCGATTCCCAAATCCGTTGTCCGGTTTGTTGTCGATAATCTCCACCGGCGCGTCCTGCTTGGCCAGGGTCAGGTTGCCGCTCCCGCGGTCGATGCCCAGCGAGGCCTTGGTGCCGTGAAACTCCAGCTCGGGCGCGATGCCCTTCCGGAAAAACGGTGCATGTGACAGAACCAGCGTCCCGACCGCGCCATCCTCAAATTCCCACGCCACGCTCGCATAGTCGAACGTCGTGCCCTTGTGCCTGCTTGCATCGGCTTGGCCGCCCGCCTGGCCAAGCTCGATCGCCTCGGCTAGATTGACCGCGCCTCGGTCGGCCTTGGCCGGAGTGATGGTGTCGGCGTGGGCCTGAACTTTCACGGCCTCCCGGCCGAGCATCCAGCACAGGGTGTCGTAGGCGTGCGAGCCGACGTCCGCGATGCTGCCGGCGGCGGAGAGTGAATCGTCGTCGCGCCAGGTGAGCGGCATGTCCTTGGGACGCGGATTGTGCCAGCGATACACTACGCCGCGGATCTCACCCAGCACGCCGGAGTCGAGCACTTCGCGAGCGCGCACGAACGGGTCGCAAAAGCGGGTCCAGAACGGCACGTAGTGGAGTAGACCGGCGTCGCGGTAGGCGGCCCACATTTCGTAGGCCTCGTTGGCGTTGATGCCGACCGGTTTTTCGCAGAGCAAATGTTTCCCGGCCTCGGCGCAGGCCATCACGGCCTCGTGATGCAGGGCATCCGGCGTGGCGACGATCACGAAGTTGACGTCGGGATGCTGCACGACTTCGCGCCAGTCGTCGGTCAGGAGCGTCGCGCCGTCTTCCTCGCCGGCACGCTCGAGCAGTTCGCGGCGACGGGCGCACAGGGCGACGATGTTGGCACCACTGCACTCGCGGATTTCGGCCCGGTACGGTACCCCGATAAAACCGGTTGCACCGATCACGCCGATGTTGAATTGAAGCTCTCCCGAGTGGGATTCGTTTTCCGGGCTCACGCGGCGGTGATAGCCCCGGGACGGGGGCGGTTCAATCACAAATTCCCCCGGCGCAGTGCCTCGATCACGGCGGCGTTGTCCGACCCGCCAAGCCCAAGCGCCTCGGCGCGCTCGAGCAGGGATTGATGCGCGTCGCTCAACGGGGTGGCAGCCCCAATCTCTTCAGCCAGTTGCCGGATGAGTCGGACGTCCTTGAGGTGTTGGCTGAGCCGTGCCTGTGGAGGATTAAAATCGCGCTTGGCCATTTTTTCGCCCTTGGCCCCCAGTGCGGCCGAGGTGGCGGGAGTTTCACGGAGGATGGCCAGGGCGTCACTCGCTTCAAAGCCAAGCGCCTCAGCGAAGGCCAAACCCTCGGCCAGTGCAGCGCGGTTCAGGCCAAGGATAAGGTTGTGCACCAGCTTGAACCGTGAGGCAGCGCCCACTGGGCCGACGTGAAATCGTATGGTGGCCAAAGTTTCGAGCAGTGCCTCGCAGCGGTTGATTGTTTCGGCTTCGCCGCCGAGGAACAGGACGGCTTCGCCGTGCCTGGCCAATTTGCTGGAGCCGGCGACGTTGGCCTCGAGGTACGCTGCGCCGCGCTCGGCCAGCGCTTGTCCATGTGCCTCCATTTCACCAGGCTCGCCGGTGGTGGTGTCGAGAATTAGATGCTGCGCGGTCAC
>WTHH01000162.1 GCA_011523195.1 Verrucomicrobiales bacterium | reverse complement strand
ACATCAGGTTCGTCATCGACAACAAGGATTCGGGTTTCGTTTTTTTTGGGCATGATTACTCGGTACCGGGTTCGGAGTGCCGAATGTCGGTACCCTCGTGGAGCAGCACCGCATCCTCGGCGATGTTTTTGGCGTGATCGCCAATCCGCTCAAGGCATTTGGTGATGACGCCGAGGTGAATGCAGCGGCGGATGTTATTCGACTCGGCCTCCATCAACTCGGTGAGCTGTCGTTGATAAGTGTTATTCAGCTCGTCGACTTGCCTGTCGCGCGGAATGACGCCCCGTGCCAAGACGGTGTTACCGACAACGAATGCGTCGAGTGCGTCCTTGAGCATGGCGTTGACCAGGAAGGTCATCTCCGCGATATCCAGCGGGGTGTCCAGCGTGGGCAGGGCCATTAACTCGATGGATCGACTGGCGATCGTGGTGGCTTCATCCCCGACCCGTTCCAAATCCTGCGCGATCTTCATGCCGCAGGTAATATGCCTTAACTCAAGTTCGCCGGGGTTTTGCGAGAGCAAATCGAGGGCGATTCGGTCGATCTGGATTTCGAATTGGTCAATGATTTCATCCGTCTCCAGCGCCTGCTGGGCGAGTGGCTCGTCTCGGTCAAGATGGGCACGCACGGCCCGGGTGACCACGCTCTCGGCGTGGCTGGCCATGATGAGTAGCTTTTCCTTGAACTGAGATAGGGCCTGTTGATCGAACGCCATGTGTCTGCGACCTGCGCTTGGCCAAGTTATCCCGTCCGCTTGGCCAAGCGCAAAGCCAAAAAAAGAACCCGGCTTGTGCCGGGTTCTCCTTGGTTTGGTTTGTTGTTGGGAAAGTCGTTAATTGTGCTCGGGATAACCGGCCATCCAGCGGGGCCAGTTCATCTTTTTGCCGGTGTCGAATTGCCGGTGCCATTTCAGTCGCCACAATTTCTTGATTGGGATGTGCTGCACGGAGTGGTCGAGAAACACGCCCTGGATTCCACCGGCGTGGCGGTCGAACGCGAAGTGCATCATCTCCTTGCCGGCGCCCTGCCAGTCGCCATTGTAGTTGCCGGCCATGATCTTGTTGTTGTTGCCGTGATACGGGCCGCCGCCGCGCCACATTGTGTCGAGGAACATCGGGATGTTGTTCAGGTCGTGCCCACCCGGATCCATCGTTCGCCAGTGCCAGTTCATGTTGCGGTTCTGGATAGTGCGCCGCGCGTTGTAGAGCCAGTTGTTGTTGCCGTAGCTGGAGCGCGTGGGGATTCCGCTGTCCTCCGAAATGTGGCCGTGCCGGTAAGAAGCGTTGTAGCTGCCAAATACCGCGTACTGGTCGTGCTTGTGCTTGGGTACCTTGATCAGTCGATAGCTCTCGCCATTCCGGTCGCGGGCCATATTGGCTGCGGGGCAGAGGAGGATGTCCTGTTTGCGCCAGAATTTTTCCAGTGAGGCCACCCACTCGCCCCGGGCCCAGCCTACTTTGTCGCCATTGCTAAACTTGCCGTCGTTGTCGTCGCAATAAAACTGCCACACCAAGCCCCACTGTTTGAGGTTGTTGATGCACACGGTCTGGACGCCCTTCTGCTTGGCCTTGGCCAACGCCGGCAGCAATAGGCTGGCGAGGATCGCGATGATGGCGATCACCACGAGCAGTTCGATCAGGGTAAATCCGTGTCGTTTGGATGTTTGCATGGCAGAGTGCGGTTTAAAAAAAGCGTTAATGCGTGTTTCTATCCATCGGGGCTGTTTGCGGCAAGTGTTAACTCGACTCGCTGTGGTGTTCCGGGTATAAAATTCTGCAGTTAATACCATGAAGCTCTTTGTTTATTTCTTATTGAGTCTGTCGCTGGGGTTGGCGGCGTTGGCTGAGGAGAAAAAGCCGGTAAAGGTGTTCATACTCGCTGGCCAGTCCAACATGGAGGGTAAGGGCAAAATCGATCCTCTACTTAATCACCAGATCAAGGCACCTGAGACCCGAGATTTTTTCGCCCACTTCCACAAGGACGGTGAGTACATCGAGCGCGAGGACGTGTGGATCAACTACCTCAAGCGCCGGGGCAACCTGACGGTTGGTTACGGCTCCCCAGGATGCATCGGGCTGGAGTTGCAGTTTGGCCATGTGATGGGCAACCACTACGACGAGCCGGTACTGCTCATCAAGACGGCGTGGGGTGGCAAGAGCATCGGCATCGATTTTCGGCCGCCAAGCTCCGGGTTGCAGTCGGATGAAGCCATCGCCGAGTCGGTCGAGAACATGATCAAGCGTGACTACAACAACATCATCCGCAACGAATGGAACAAGGTCAAGAAGGACAACCCGGAGATTAAGCGCAAGGAGATCGAGGAGAAAAGCAGCGCTTCGATCGAAGAGATTCGTAAAGCCAAGGCGGACGAGTACCGCAAACAGGTCGTTGATCGTTACGGCCATTTTTACCGGTTGATGATGACCGAGATCAAAACAACGCTCAGCGAAATCAAGACCCGCTTTCCGCAGTACGACGGGCGCGGATACGAGATCGCCGGCTTCGTATGGTTCCAGGGTTGGAACGACATGTACGGCCGGCTTCCGGGTGAGTACGCAAAAAACATGGAAAACTTTATTCGCGACGTCCGAAAGGAACTCGATGTCCCGAACCTGCCGGTGGCCATCGGCATCATGGGGCAGAACGGATTCAAGGAGGCCAAGGGCAACATGGCCGTTGTCCAGAAGGCGCAGGCCTCGATGAACGACATCCCTGATTTTAGGGGCAACGTGAAAGCTATCCCGACTGACATCTACTGGGACAAGAGAGCCGATGAGGCCTTCCCCAAATGGCGGGAAAATCTGGAGGAATGGGTGCTGATCGGTTCCGACTTTCCATACCACTACCTCGGCAGCACGATCACCTTCACGCGAGTCGGCCAGGCACTGGCCCAAACGATCCTAGAGCTTCGCAACGAAAAGTAGCACTTGGCCAAGCGGGCTAAATAAACCACGAAGTTCACGAAGACCACGAAGGAGGAAGGGACGGCTGTCCCAGCCGTTCTCGGGTTGAGATACGGATTTCACGAATTTCCACGGTTCGCTAAATTTTGAATGAAACGCGCCAGTGTTTTGGATTGCGCACTCCGTGCCGCTTTTGGGTGCATGGGATGGTCGAGTGTCATTGAAAGCGGTGCGGAGCACCGCATTCCATGACGCTCCCGCGCGGACCCGAATCGCTTAGCCAAGGGTTTGGTTTAATTCTTGGCTTTGGGGTTGGGGAGGTCGGTAATGCTGCCTTCGAAGAGTTCGGCGGCGAGGCCGATCGATTCGTGCAGGGTGGGG
>WTHH01000150.1 GCA_011523195.1 Verrucomicrobiales bacterium | reverse complement strand
CCGGTGTAGCCTTCGAGTTCCCATCGCTTATAGGTCTTTATCGCCCACAGGCCAATCTCGCGAATACTGGTCTCGTCCGTGATCCAGTCGCCGGTCAGGCGCGACTGGTACTTCGCCCAGAACCGCCGATCCTTGCGCATCATTTCGTCGGTGATCTCCGGCACCTCCTCGCGGTTCAGCTTGAGAATGATCCCGTACGGCGTGAGATGCGGGTACATCCATTCCAGTGGATAACTGACCTCGATGAAAAAATCCCGATCCGGATTTTTGTCGAAAAGCAGCTTCGCCAGCTTGGCATTGATCTCCATCACCGAGATTTGACCGGCCACCTGTACCCGTCCGTTCTTGGGGTCGCGATGAACAATCTCTCCCGGCTTGAGTTGGCCGGCTTGCTCCCTCGCATCGGCCTCGTGCACGTACTGGGCAAAGGCGATTTCCGCCTCGGTCTGTGTCGGCGAATTCAGCTCAAGATCCGGATACAACCCGGCCTTGCCCGGCTGAATCAACCCGGCGAACACCTCGTCGAGCACACGGCGGTTGAGCCGCACTCGGGCGTGTTTCCAGCGCACGAAAAGCCCGTTGTCCTCCACCCGATCCGGCTCCGCTTGGCCAAGCGCGCTGATCTTCTCCTGAAGCGCATCGACCTGCTTTTGCAGGGCAACCGTGGTCGAGGAAAACTCGACTGCCTTGAACGCCGAATCATCCCAGAGCGGCCCGCCATCGAGCAGCACGTCGAAACCCTTGGCAAAGCTCTCGCGAATGGCATCCTCGGAACCGCCCTTCAGCGCCGCGAGCGTTTCCGCTGGCAGCTTGGATGCAATAAACCCGGCGGCCGCGTCTGGCTGTGCGGTCATGCGCTTGGCCAAGTCGCCCGGTTTCAGAATGTGTTCCTCCTCAAAATACGACTCCCAAGTTCGGCGATCCACCTCCCAGTCTGAACCCATCCCAACCATCCAGCGATCAATGGCACCGGATATTCCCGTGGAAGCTTCCGAACCAATCAACTTGCTCCTTGCACCGGAGGCAAACGGAAGATGCGTCTTGTCGTTCTGCTGCCAGTCGTCCTGCGCGCTGCGCTGGTAATGAGCGCGGACGGTGTCGAGATAGGTGTAGTCCGCGAGCGCATTCTGCGTGATCAACGCAACGTCGCGTCGGTCAAATTTCGGATCCCTCGGTTTCTTCCCCGGCGGGGTGAAGCTCTCGGCAAAAATCATGTACGTGGGATTGAACCGCCCGGGATCAGTGCCGCCGAACAGAATCGCGTTCTCCGACATCTCCGGGTAGATCGGGCTGCCGTCATCCTCCGTGCCCGGTGGCGTAAACATGTCGTGGCCGTACCAGTAGCCAAACAGGTGGCCGCGCTGCTCGCTCTTCTGCCAGTGTGCCAACCCCGACCAGATCGGCATCAGCGCCAGTACGATCAACACGATGCGAATTGGAGGCGCCTCGGATTTTTCCGAGCCACGCCTCGGCCTGTGCACAAGTATCAACGCCCCGAGAAACACCAAGAGGCAAAAGGCAAACCCACGCGTCCAGTGATCGAGGAAAAACTGCGTCTCGGCCAGCTTGGTCGCCCAATCTGCCAGCGCAACTCCAGCTGCCATCACCGTCAACGCGAGGAGCCGATCCCAAAATAATTCAAATCCCTTGGCGACCAGTGCAACGAACAACGCCACGCCAAAACCAATCCACATCGCCAACATCACGTGCGACGCCGCAAAAAACACCCGTGTCATGTCCTGCCCATGTTTGTCGTTGTTTGGGTTGAGCAGGATCATGAGCAATACCGCCAAACAAAGGTAGATTGAGAACGTGCCGATCATCCACCCGCGTTCGCGGTTTCGCATCCAGTAAATGAAGCAAATCGGCAAAAGCGCAAAAAGCAGAAGGAACGATGCATTGAACTCGTCAAATGCCCCCTCCCAATACATGAAAATCTGGTCGATGAACTTTTCGAACGAAGTCGTCGGATTGGTCTGCGCGTATTGCCCGCGGCTGAAGGCGTGCAGAAAACCGTCCCACGTTCGCGGGTAGCCCCAGTTGAGCGGCGGATTCGTCATCGAGGCCAGCGGCATGTACAAGTAAAACGCCGCGCCCCCCGCATAAGCCAACCCGCTCCACACTACCTTCACACCGTCTCGCAACTCTTCTCGCCAATCCGGCGTTATACCCTCGCCCGCCTTCACCACCGTGGCCATCCAGAGAAAACCGGACACCAGCAGGAAACTCAGCCCAAGCAGATGAAACATGATCTGCATCGGGATGTTGTTGGCGAACAGGCTGATCGAATCGGTGATCATCAGCACAAGAATCACCAGATACACGATCGAGTTGACGGTGAAGAAATTCCGCCCAAGTCGCGGGTGCGCAAACAGGATCGCCGTCTCGATCCCCATCGCCGCCACGATCAGTGTCTGGTGATTGCACAGACAGATGCCAAACCAGAAAAACGACCAGTACAGGTAACGCATCCGTGAGGTGTCCTGCGTCCAGCGGTACAGGCAGCACAGCACACCCATCAACGACAGCACGCTCAACGTGTACACCTCCACGATTACCGCCTGGCTCCACATGAAACCGCTGAACGCCAGCATCAACCCGGCCACACAACCGCTCACCACGGCCAAGCGCTTGGCCAAGTGCTCGTCCATGCCGTCGAACCAACTGATGCTCTCGACGATCCGCGACGAGGCCCGACTCGTCAGCAACGCCAGCAGGCCGCTCGAAAGCGCCGCCGCCACGGCCGACGACAACGCCACGCGAAACGCGATGTTCGAGATCGGCACCAGCTCGGTGAACAGCCACGTGTACAGCGTCCAGACCGGGTACCCCGGCGGATGCGGCACACCGGCGTACATCGAGGCCACCGCCAGCTCGCCGCTGTCCTCCAGCGTCAAGTCTGGCGAAATCGTCAGGCAATACCCAAAGAGCGCAATTAACGTAGTGATCGCAAACGCCAGCCAGTCGACCGGCCGGAAAAAACGCTCCCCCGCCGCCAACGCCTGGTCGGTCTTCAGCCACTGCGGCATCAAATCCGGCTTGATCGGCTTCGGCGCCGGCTTGGTTTTGCGGGGTCGGGTGACCCGGTCTTTCTTCCTTTGGGACATGAATCTGCGCGATCGCGTAAAAGGCGGGTTAGTCAACAACGCCCACCGCCGGAAGTCCATCCCGGAATCCGGCCGCCCCTTGCCAGTCGCCACGGCAACCGGCACAGTACGCGCGATGTCGCTGCCACACAAACTGGCCACGCTGCTCTACTGCTTCGACCCCACCCATGCTCGATCCATCGG
>WTHH01000459.1 GCA_011523195.1 Verrucomicrobiales bacterium | reverse complement strand
ACATCACCCGGACCGGCTTGGCCAAGCGCTTGGCCAAGCCGGTCCGGGTGATGTCCAGCTCGCCGCGCAAACCAATCGCCTGGCCGCGTTCGATGAAAAACGGCTTGGGTGAACGGATGCCAAGCGCCCTGCAAAGCCGAGTATTGTTGCCAAGTCGCGGGTGGGCGTCGAGCGGCAGGTGCGAACTGTAAACGGCGATGTTGTTGTCAAGCAGCAGCCGCAGCAGCTTGTAGCGGTTGCCGGTCCACGGATGGGTTTTACCCCAGAATAATCCGTGATGAACGATCAGCAGGTCGGCGCCCTCGTCGGCCGCCTTTTTGACCGTTGCCGGTGTGGCATCCACCGCGGCGGCGATGCGGGAGACGCTGCCCCGGTTTTCCACCTGCAACCCGTTGACTGCGCCGGGCCAATCCTCAAACGAGTCCGTTTTCAGGGTGCGGTTGCAGTGGGCGACGATGTCGGCAAGTTTTGCCTTGGCCATGCACAGGAGGGAACCAATCCCACGGCGCCAAGCCAAGCGGGAAATGCCATCGGCCGGGCGCGGTCTTGACTTTCACCGGGGGCTTGCCGTTACTGCCCCTGTTTTTTGAAGCAATCTGATGCCTACCTACGAATACATTTGTGAAAAGTGTGACCACGAGTTTGAGGTGTTTCAGTCCATCAAGGCGGATCCGCTGACGGACTGTCCGCAGTCCAAGTGCAAGGGCAGGGTGCGCCGGTTGATCGGCACCGGGGCGGGTATCATCTTCAAGGGCAGCGGCTTCTACGAGACCGACTACCGCAGCGAAAGCTACAAGGCCGGTGCCAAGAAGGATTCCGATTCCAAAAAATCGACTTCAAAAAAGGACAGCAAATCCAAAAGCGACAGCAAGTCGAAGTCGACCAAGCCCAAAAAGAAAAACTGACGCCCAACGTTCAGGCGTTGAGGAGGCGCTCGTGTTCGCGGATGACGGTATGGTCGCTCATGCAGGCGAGGTGATCGCAGATACTGCGCTCGAGACCGTGTTCGGCGATCATGGATTCTGCAAACGGCCCCAAGTCTCCGGGATGGGCCTGATAGTGCCGGAAGAGTTCCCCCAGCAATCGTGTGGCGCGCTTGTGCGGCTCTGATACGACTTCGCTGAAGTAGAGATTTTTGTATAGGTAGGCGCGGAGTTGGAGGTTGGCTTCGCGGCGGGCGGGGCTGTAGGCGACGAGTCCGTTTTTCTGTTGTCGTACGTCATCGGCGGAGGCGACCCCGGCCTCCGCGATGTTGGCCTCGGTGGTCCCGACGACGTCGTGCACCTGTTCGTCGATCAGGCAACGGATAATAAAGTAATGCCGGCATTCCTCCGGCAGATCGCCGTGCTCGTCGCGAATACGCTTCGAGGCGTTTTTCCAACAGTCGATGTCGCGCTCTAGTTGGGCCTCGGTCAACAGGCCGGAGTCGAGTCCGTCGTCGAGGTCGTGGCTGTAATAGGTGATCTCGTCGGCGAGGTTGGCTACCTGCGCCTCGAGGGAGGAGGAGGGGCAATGCACCTGCGCTTGGCCAAGCGGCATGTCCGGTGCGGGCTCGTGCTTGGCCAAGCCCTCGAGAGTTTCCCACGTGAGATTCAGTCCGGTGAAGTCGGGGTATTTTCGCTCGAGAATCTCGACGACGCGGCGGCTTTGTCGGTTGTGTTCGAAGCCGCCGTGATCCTGCATGAGTTCGTCGAGGGCCTCCTCGCCGGAATGGCCGCACGGCGCGTGGCCTAGGTCGTGCGCGAGGGCAATCGCCTCGGTGAGGTCCTCGTTCAGCCGCAACGCACGGGCGATGTTGCGGGCGATGGCGGCCACCTCCATCGTGTGGGTGAGGCGAGTGCGGAGGTGCTCTCCGCTGCCGCTAAAAAACACCTGTGTCTTGTGCTCCAGTCGGCGAAAGGCGCGCGAATGGATAATACGGTCGCGGTCGCGCTGAAACTGGGTGCGCCACTCGGGCGGTTCCTCGGGGTGGTTGCGTCCGCGGGAGTCGGCGCTAAATTGCGCGTGGGGGGCGAGTGCGTCGCGTTCGCGGGCCTCGAGTTCTGCACAGTTGGAGGGCATCCGGGGTCGGTTAAACGCGGATAGAGTCAAGAAGGGATTCTGTGGATTCGCCGCGCAGTTCGTAGGCGTGGAGGATGACCTCCTCGATGAGATTGTTCGGGCACGACGCGCCGGCGGTGACCCCGAGCGTGAGGTCGCCCTCAGTGGGCAGCCAGTTTTCGGCGACAGCCATCTCGTGTTTGTCCTGCAAAAAGTGATTCAGTTTCGCGGCGGAAACCATCTCCTCGGCATCCTTGATAAAATAGGTAGGCAGCTTGTCCTCACCCATCTCGGCGAGGTGCGATGTGTTGGAAGAATTATATCCGCCGACGACGAGCAACAGGTCCATTGGGCGGTTGAGCAAATCCCGCAAAGCGTCCTGCCGATCCTGCGTTGCGCCGCAAATGGTGTCGAAGTATCGAAAGTGCTCGTCAATCGCTTCCTCCCCGTTTTTGGTGATCATGGCATCTCGTATCCGGCGCTGCACCTCCTCGGTTTCGCCGCGCAGCATTGTGGTTTGGTTTGCAACCCCAATGGCCTTGAGGTGGACGTCGGGATCAAAGCCCTCCGAGTACGCACCTTCGAATTTTTGCAGGAATTCATCTCGGTCGCCGCCCTCGGTGATGTAGCGGCAGACGTAGTCAGTTTCATCGAGGTCGAACACGACCAGATAGTGACCATCCTTGAACGCGGTCGCCTGCGAGCTGGTGGCCATCGTTTCCTCGTGCCAAGCCTTGCCGTGGATGATGCTGGTGACCTTCTCGCGGGCATTCTGGCGGACACGCTTCCAGACGCTCATCACGTCGCCGCAGGTGGCATCGATGATGGTGCAGCCGCGCTTGGTCAACTCATCCCGGATGCCGACCTCCGTCCCGAAGGCGGGGATTACCACCGGGTCGCCCTCGCCAAGATCTTCGACATCCGCAGACTTGTGGCTGCCTGTGAGAAACGTCACGCCCATGTCGCGGATCTGCTCGTTGACGTGCGGGTTGTGGATGATCTCGCCAAGGATGTAGACCGGCTGTTCGGCTGGGAAATGACGCCTCGCTGCGTAGGCCAGGTCGATCGCCCGTTCGACGCCGTAACAGAATCCAAACTCCTTGGCCAAGCGCACACTCGTTTTGCCGTAGGCGAATTTCGAGCCGTTGGAGCGGATGTGCTCCACGAGCGCACTCCGGTAATGCGTCACCACCTCGGCCTTGACCTGCTCCATGATGTCAGGTCGGCGGACGTTGATTCGCTTGGGCTTTTCTGCGCTCGGCATCGCGTCGAGTCTCGCACCGGCAGGCCGCCGTTGGCAACGGAATTAAACCGCGAGCCAGCTCATGATGGCCTTCTGCGTGTGAAGTCGGTTTTCGGCCTGGGTGAAGATGGTGTCGGCGTGGGCCTCGAAGGTTTCCTCGTCGATCTCCTTGCCACGGTAGGCGGGGAGGCAGTGCATCACGAGCGCATCCGGCCTGGCCAAGCGCATCACCTCGGCGTTGATCTGGTAGCCGGCCAGCTTGGCCAAGCGATCCTCCGCCTCGGACTCCATGCCCATCGACACCCAGACATCGGTGTAGACCATGTCAGCTTGGTCGACGGCGGCTTGGATGTCCTCGGTACAGGTGATCTTGCCGCCGGCCTTGGCCAAGGTCTCCGCGTTTGGTTGAAATTCCGTTGGTGCGGCGATGCGTAGTTCGAAGTCGAGTACCGCCGCCGCGTGCACCCACGAGAGTGGTACGTTGCAGGCGCCGTCGCCCACGTAGGTGACAACCCTACCTTGGATCGGCCCCCGCGCCTCCTCGAACGTGAAAATGTCGGTCAATATTTGGCAGGGATGCTCGTCGTCGGTTAGCGCATTGATTGTCGGGATGTTGGACAGGGCCGCGAACTCCTCGACGTCAGCCTGTGCGTAGGTGCGGATGACTGCGCCGTGCACCATTCGGCCCAGCACGCGCGCGGTGTCCTTGATCGGTTCGCCACGGCCCAGTTGCATGTCGTTTGCGTTGAGAAACATCACCGAGCCGCCCAGTTCGCGGATGCCGACCTCGAACGACACCCTTGTGCGCGTCGAGGACTTGGTGAAAATCATCGCCCAAGTCTGGGCGTCGAGCGGCTTGGCTTCACAGGCACCGCGCTTGGCCTTGATGGCGCTTGTGGAGTCGAGGATCTCTCGCATCGACTCGCCCGGCATGCCTTCCAGTTTTAACAGGTGTTTCATGCGGTTAGTTTTTCGATGGTTTGTTCAAACAGCCCGAGGCCTTCCTCGGCCTCAGCTTGGGTCAAATTGAGTGCCGGCAAAAACCGGACGACCGATTGGCCGGCAGGAATGGTCAGCATGCCGGCCTCGTGCAGAGCAGACACCCACTGGACGGAGGCCGGTTTTTTGTCGTCAAACGATACGACTTCACCGCCCATCTCGATGCCGATCAGCAGGCCGATACCACGAATCTCGTGGATTACGTTCGGGTGCTTTCTCTGAATAGCGGTCAGTCCTTCCAAGAGGAAACGGCCCATCTTGGTGGCATTCTGTGCAAGCGCGTCGCGGTCGATGATCTCGAGGATTTTGTTCGCTACGGCGCAGGCCAGCGGATTGCCGCCGAAGGTCGAGCCGTGCGTCCCCGGGCCAAGCACGTCGACGTGCATTTCGGAAATCCAAACGGCCCCCATCGGGAAGCCGCCGCCAAGCGACTTTGCCATGCCCACGGCGTCCGGCAAATAGTCACCAAGTTGATCACCGAGAATGGCTTGAAAACTTTGGAACGAGCCGGTGCGAAAGTGCCCGCACTGTACGCCGTCCCAAAGCAGCAGCAGGTTTTTCTCGTCGCACAATTCGCGGAGGCCAAGCAGGTAGTCGGCGGAGGCAGGCCGGATGCCGCTCTCACCCTGCACACCTTCGATCATCACCGCCACCGTGGCTGGCGTGATCGCGGTACGCACGGCGTCGAGGTCGTTGAAGGGGACGTGCGTAAAACCGGGGAGCAGGGGGGCAAAGCCGTCCTTCACCTTCTCTTGGCCGGTCGCTGAGATCCCGGCCATCGTTCGGCCATGAAATGAATTCTCCGTGGTGATCACCTCGAACCGGCCCTTCGACTGACCGAAGCGTCGGGACAACTTAAGCATCACCTCGGACGACTCCGCACCGCTGTTACAGAAAAAAACGCGCCCTTGGCCAAGCCGCTTGGCCAAGTTTTCGGCAAGCTTCGCCTGACCGTCGAAATGGTAAAAATTGGTGCAGTGCATCAGGCGGCTCGACTGTTCGGCGAGCACTTGGCTGATCTCCGGATGGGAGTGGCCGAGGCAGTTCACCGCGATCCCGCCGCCGAGGTCGAGGTAGCGCTTGCCGTCGGTGTCCCAGACGTACGCGCCCTCGCCGCGATCCAGCGTGATCGGGAACCGGCCGTAAGTCGGGGCGACGAACTGCTTGAAGCGATCCTTAATTTCCTGACTCATCTTTCAACAATCTCCGTGCCGACACCGGCGTCGGTAAAAATCTCCAGCAACAGCGAGTGGTTCATCCGGCCGTCGATGAAAAACACCTTTTCGACCCCGGCAGCGACCGCGCGGACGGCACTGTCGACCTTCGGGATCATCCCTTTCGAGATGACACCGCTGCTTTTTAGTGCCTCGACCTCAGCCACCGGCAGGTGTGAGATGACGCTCGTCGGATCGTCAGGGTTTTGGAGCAGCCCCGGCACGTCGCTCATGTAAACCAAGCGCTTGGGTCGCAATGCCACCGCCGCCAGGCCGGCCGCCACGTCGGCATTGCAGTTGTAAATTTGACCGTCTTCGCCGGTAGCCGTGGGGCTGATCACCGGGGTGATGTCCTGCTCGATGCACTCAAGCAGCGGAGCAGTGTTGACCTCCGTCACCTCGCCGACGAGACCAATGTCGATTGGTTTACCCGCTTGGCCAAGCGGCCGGAACGGCACGCAGCGAAAAATATCCTTGCCGGAAAAACCGCGCGCCTTGCCGCCAAGTTCGTTGATCATCCGGACGATACCGGGGTTCACCTCGTGGGACAAAACCTGCTCGACCACCTTCACCGACTCCGGCGTGGTCACGCGGTAGCCCTGCTCGAAACGCGTCTCGACTCCGGACTCAGCGAGCGCCTTCGTGATCGCCTTGCCCCCGCCATGAACGACCACCGGGTTGATGCCGACCGCTTCGAGAAACACGATGTCCCGCGCGACACCGCTGCGAGTGGCCGGGTCGTCCGAGTCCATAAAACTGCCGCCGTACTTCGTGACGAATGTCTCACCGCGAAACCGCTGAACGTAGGGCAACGCCTCCAAAAGAGTGGCCGCTTTGGCAATCAATTGGTCCATTTATCCTCCCAGCGATGTGGGGTCGGTGATGTCCCCTTTGTTGAAGTCGACGTATTCCTCGGTGAGGTCGGCGGCGTACAGGAAGGCTTCGCCCTGGCCGAGGTTTAGGTTGATGTGCAGGTCAAATTCACTTGGCTCGACCGCCTTGCAAAGTGTCTCGAATGACGTGCGAGTGGGCCGTCCTTTTTTTAGTGAAAAAACTTTCTTCTGCGAGCCGATGGAGCTGTAGGCGATGTCGACTTTTTCCTCGACCGCGGTCGCGGGGGAGTAGCCCAGCGCATCGATGATCCGGCCCCAGTTTGGGTCGCCGCCGCACCAACTCGTCTTGACAAGTGCGCTGTTGCCGACCGCCCTCGCGGCGGCATCGGCGTCGGCGTTAGACTTGGCCCCGGTGACGCGCACGGTCACCACCCGCGTGATGCCTTCGCCGTCGCGCACGATCATCTTGGCCAACTCGAGGCAGACGTGGTTTAGCGCCGCCTGAAACGTTTTCAAATCCGCCGCGCTCAACTTGCCGTTGCCAGCGAGGCCGTTGGCCAACAGCAGCACGGTGTCGTTGGTGCTCATGTCGCCGTCGACGGTGATGCAGTTGAAACTTTGGGCGACCGATTCGCGCAGGCATTTTTTGAGAACACCGGCGGCGATGTTTGCGTCGGTGGTCAGGTAGGCGAGCATGGTGGCGTGCAGACCCTGCGGTGCGGAGGCGGGACGCGCACCGGTCGGGCTCATGCCGGGCTGGATCATGCCGGCGCCCTTGGCGATGCCGCCGAGCCGGACGGTTTTACCGCCAAGTTTGAATTCCACTGCGACCTCTTTCGGCCGGGTGTCGCTGGTCATGATCGCCTCCGCAGCGAGCGTGGCGGCGGCACGGGTGGGTTTTAGCTTTGTAGCCACCTCGGTGATGCCGCTGCGGACGTTTGCCATCGGCAGTTGAATCCCGATGCGGCCGGTTGATCCGACGAGGATGTTTGTGGAGTTCAGGCCAAGCGCTTGGCCGGTCAGGGCGGCCATCTCGCGGGCGTCGGCCATGCCCTGCGGGCCGGTGCAGGCGTTGGCGTTGCCGGAGTTGACCACCACCGCCTGAGCGGTGTTGTTTTTCAAATGCTCGACGCAAACCTTTACCGGTGCGGCGCAAATCTGATTGGTGGTAAACATTCCTGCGGCCTTGGCCGGAGTGTCCGAGACAATCAACGCGAGGTCATTCTTTTGCCCCTTGTTGCTGCCCTTGCCGGTGCCGAGCGTCTTGACGTCACAAAAACAGGCGGCAGCCCGGTAGCCAAGCGGTGCGGTGACCGATCCCTTGATTGGTTTGAACTTGGCCATGGCTCAGATCGGCAGGCCGGCGGTTTCGGCGAAGCCAAACCGGATGTTGAACGACTGCACCGCTTGGCCACTTGCTCCTTTCACGAGGTTGTCCTCGGCACTGAAAACCCGCAGACGCTGGGTTCGCGGATCGGCGGCCCAGCCGATTTCTATCAAGTTTGTTCCGGTGACATTTTTCGTGTCGGGCAACCGTTCGCTGCCAGTGATACGGACGAATGGCTCGTCGGCATAGCGCTTGGCCAAACAGTCGGCGACGGCGGTTGTCCATTGATCGAAATCGTCCGCTTTGCCAAGCGCGGGCGCGAGGTAAAGCGTGGTGAGGATGCCGCGATTCACCGGGACGAGGTGCGGGGTAAACTGCACGGTCACCGGCGAGTCGTTGGCCAAGCCTAGTTCCTGTTCGATCTCCGAGAGGTGCCGGTGCTTGGGCACGCCGTACGGCCGCAGGCTCTCGTTGCACTCGACGTACAGGAAGGGCAGGGAGGCGTTGCGGCCCGCACCGCTGACGCCGCTGAGCGAGTCGGCGATGATCTGCCTGGGATCGATCAGCCCTGCTTCCAGCAACGGGATGAGCGGGAGCAGAATGCTGGTCGGGTAACAGCCGGGTGAAGCGATGAGTGTGGCGTCTGCGATGGCATTGCGACGCACCTCTGGCAGGCCGTAAACCGCCTTGGCCAGCCACTCTGGCGAGGGGTGTTCGGCCCCGTAGAATTCTTGATAGACCCCGGCATCGTTCAATCGGAAATCGGCGCTGAGATCGATCACCGTTACGCCGCGCTCGGCCAGCGGCACGGCGAATTCGGCCGCGACGCCGTGGGGCAGGGCGAGAAACACCGCCTCGGCCTTTTCGACGAGCAGGTCGATCGACGGCTCGGAAAACGTCAGGTCACTTGCCCCGGCGTAACCAGCGAAGCGCGGAAAAACGGAGGTCATCGGCTGACCGGCGTATTGGCGAGAGGTCAGCACGGACAGGTTGACGTGCGGATGCACGAGCAGCAGCCGCACCAGTTCCTCCCCGGAATAACCGGAGGCCCCGACGATTGCCACGTTGATTTTGATCTCTGCCATGTTCCTTTTATTCAAGTGATGCGCTTGGCCAAGCGCGAGTTTAAATGGGTTCCCCTAAAAAGCAAAAGCCCCGCCAGTATCCAACCAGCGGGGCTCGGAAAGTGTCGCAAATTAGCGTTTGCTGAATTGGAACTTCTTCCGCGCACCCGGTTGGCCGGGCTTCTTTCGCTCCTTCTTGCGCGGGTCACGGGAGAGGTGACCAGCTTCCTTGAGCGGTTGGCGCAATTCGCTGTTCTGTTTTTCCAGTGCACGTGCGATGCCGAGGCGAACCGCGCCGGCCTGACCGGCGATGCCGCCGCCCGACACGTTTACGCGGACGTCTGTCTTCTCGTTCAGTTCAACCGTCTCGAGCGGTTCAACGGCTAGGGAGCGTTGGTTTTCAACAGTGAAATACTCCTCAACATCCCGGCCGTTGACCGTGACCTTGCCGGATCCATCAGCGAGGCGCACCCGGGCCACGGCCCGTTTGCGGCGTCCTGTTCCTAAAAATTCCTCGGTTTGAGCCATCGAATGAAATTGGGTTATGCGACCTCGCAGGCGACGGGTGCCTGCGCACCGTGCGGATGATCTGCGCCGGCGTAGACCTTGAGTTTCTTGAAAATCTGGCGACCGAGGCGGTTGTGGGGAATCATGCCCTTGACGGCACGCTCCACGAGGCGCTCGGGGTGCTTGGCCCGGACGTCAGCCGGGGTGAAGCGCTTTTGGCCACCGCGCCAACCGGAGAAGGTGGACATCACCTTGTCCGTTTCCTTGTTGCCAGTGAGCACAACTTTGTCGGCATTGATCACGACGACGAAGTCGCCGGTGTCGAGGTGTGGCGTGAATGTCGGCTTGTTTTTGCCGCGCAAAATATTGGCAGCCGTGGTGGCCACCTTGCCGAGCACGGCACCTTCCGCGTCGATGACGTGCCACTTGCGCGGCTGCTCATCCACGGAACGATTCAACTTGTCGATCTTTGGCAGATAGGTCTTCATCCAGAACCCCCCAGAAGCAAAGGGGGCGGGAAAAGTACCAAAAATCGAAAGTGAGTCAACACGTTGTTTGAAGAAAAAATCCGGCCTAATTATTGGGTTTTAGGCTACCTGAGGAAAGCTTCGCATTGACTCGCGGCCGCTCGGTCTTATTTTTTGTCCCTGATTTTTTTGCTGTTGTGAGTCTTGAACCGTTAAAATTCGGGCGTCGGCTGTTCTTTCTGATGCTATCTGTACTGGTCTTGGCGCCGTTTAAGGCCTTGGCCAAGCGCTTGGCCAAGCGGCCGCTGGTGTACCTGACCTGGATGCGGGATCCAACCACAACGATGATGGTGAACTGGCTGGATGCCGATTCGCACAGTCCCGACTACGTGTTGTACCGCCGCTTGGCCGCTCCCCGGGGCAGTCGTTGGACGCTGGCCCGGGGCAGCCGCCACACGTTTGCCGACCAGAAAAAGCGATTCGTACACCATGTGGAACTGCAGGGCCTGCAGCCGAACACGGAATATGTCTTCACTATCCGCTCGCAGGGGCCGACCCGCGGTGGGCAGTACTTCCGGTTCCGGACGATGCCAAAGACGCTACCCAAGCACCTGCGGTTCGTCACTGGCGGCGACATGATGCATGACCGGAAGAGGGTTGACGCGATGAACAAACGCGCAGCGGAGTTGAACCCGTGGTTTGCGTTGCTCGGCGGCGACCTTGCCTACGCAAACGGTAACTCCAACGAGGTGGGCAAGTGGGATGACTGGCTGGAGTCGTGGATGTTGAATTGCATCCGCAGGAGGGACGGGGGGCTGATCCCGATGGTGGTGGCCATTGGCAACCACGAGGTGGCCGGCGGTACTGGCAAGGTGCCAAAGGATGCGAAGTATTTTTATAGCCTATTCCCGCTGCCGGCTAAGCGCAGCTTTTACGCGATGGATATTGGCGACTACCTGAGCCTCATCGTGCTGGACTCGGACCACACCGAGCGGGTGGAGGGTGAGCAAGAGGCTTGGTTGGACAAGGCACTCTCGGAGCGGGCCAGCAAGGTGCCACTGATCTACCCTTGCTACCACAAACCAGCTTACGGTACGGCCAAGCCTCCGGCCGACTCGAATGATTCCTCGAAGGATCCGCTGGCGCAGAAGATTATCAAGCACTGGTGCCCGTTGTTTGACAAATATCAGGTGACGGCTGTGTTTGAGAACGACCATCACACCTACAAGCGAACGCATCCACTGCTGAACAACCAGATCGACCGCAAGCGCGGGATCGTCTACCTCGGCGATGGTTGCTGGGGAGTGGACACGCGGGCAGTGCCGAAGCCGGGCGAGCTGTGGTACTTGGCCAAGGCAGAGAGCAAACGGCACCTAATCAGCGTGACGATCCGCGATGGTAAGCCGGAATATGTTGCTTATGAGGCCGACGGAAAAGTGATTGATCAGCACTCGTAATGGGCTAGATTGCGGGGCGCTGAAAAGAGTTTAACAACGATGCCTGTATACACGTACGAAACGATCCCGCAAAAGAAGGGTCAAAAAGTTCGCCGGTTTGAGGTGGAACAACGCATGAGCGACGATCCGCTGAAGAAGGATCCGAAAACCGGTCTGCCGGTGCAACGGGTGATCACGGGCGGCTCCGGCACGATTTTTGGCGGTCTCAGCGTCATGGCGATGAACCGCAAAAAGGGGTAACCCCCAGTTTAAAATGAAAAGACAACTGTTTGTGCTGGCCACACTGGCTTGTGTGGTCGGTGCAGGGTTCGTTCATTCGGCTCACGCGGGAACCATCTTCAAGCGCGGGGCCAATTGGAATTACTACAAGGGCAACGACCATCCCTCTGGCGGTGACCTGGAGTGGACGGAGGCCGAGTTCGACGACAGCGACTGGGAGAATGGCCCGTCGCCGTTCCGCTATGGCGATGGCAGTGGCGGCACTCCGTTGAACGACATGCGGAACAAATACACCACGATTTTCTTCCGCAAGACATTCACGGTGCCCAACCCGGACAACATCTCCGAGATGGACTTTGTCATCGACTACGATGACGGCTTTACCGTGTGGATCAATGAGGAGGAGGTTCTCAACGTGGGTGGTCCGGCCGATCCGGACTACGATTCGGTGGCCACGGTGGGCCACGAGTCCGGCACCTTCGAGACGTTTGCCATTCAGGATCCGGGGTCGTTCCTGACCAAGGGCAAAAACGTGATCGCGATCATGGGCTTTAACGTCGGGATGACCAGCAGCGATTTCATGATGAACGCCGAGCTGAGGACGTTTCAGCCGGACAAGTCGCCACCCAAGGTGGCCTCGTTTGATCCGCCCCCGGGCAACGTGGGCATTCTGCGGGAGGTGACCGTTCGATTCGACGAGGAGGTCACCGGGGTGGATGCCGATGACCTGTGGCTCAATGGCGATCCCGCGGTGCAACTCCGTGGCGGGAGCACCCTGTGGACGTTCACGTTTGCGCCGGGCAATTTTCATGAGGCCACTCTGTCGTGGAATCCCAACCACGGCATCGTGGACGTGGCGCGGCCACCCAACGCGATGGATGCCGCCGCCGCTGCGGCCACCCACCGGTATCGGATTGTCGATGACATGCCGCCTGCGTTGACCACCATCCTGCCACCACCGGGCAGCACGGTTCGCGGGCTGGACCGGGTGCGCCTGTTTTTCAGTGAACCGGTTCGTGGTCTCGATGTCGCCGACCTGCTCGTCAATGGCAAGCCGCCGCTGTCGATTGCCGGTATGGCCAGCGGGCCGTGGCAGATTGAGTTTGAACCTGTGGAGAGCGGCACGGTGACCATCGCCTGGGCGGAAGGCCACGGCGTGACGGATATCGCACCGGAGCCGAACCAACTGATTGCCGAGGGCTGGCACTATGATGTGAAGGCCGACCACGCATTTGGCGAGGTGGTCATCAACGAGTTTCTCGCCGCCAACCGCGATGGGTTGAAGGATGCTGAGGGGGATGTCGGCGACTGGATCGAGTTGCACAACACCGGTA
>WTHH01000495.1 GCA_011523195.1 Verrucomicrobiales bacterium | reverse complement strand
CTTGTTGAGCAGTGCGGTCACCAACTCAGGGCGGCGCATGCGGACTGCCCAGAAGAGCGGCGTCAACTTGTTGTTGTCAGCCACGTTTGGGTTGGCGCCTCGATCGAGCAGGTGATAGACCACCTCGTGCTTCTTGTTGCGTATCGCCCACAGCAGAGCGGTTTTTCCGGTCTTGTCCCGGGCATTGAGTTTGATGCCGTTGGCCAAGTGATATTTTACCGTATCGATGTCGCCGGCACCGGCGCTGCGGAAGATGTCAGCCCTAGGGGTCGGATTCTCAGGAGCAGGCGCCACAACTGCCGGAGCTTTTGTCGCGACCGGGGCGGAAACCGCAGGCGCAGGGGTCGCCGGCTTGGGTGCTGCTGCAGGCTCGACCTGCGGCTTGGCTGCCGGAGCATTGGTCTGCTGGATCGGCTCGGTGGGTTCTGGTCCGCATCCCATCGTGATCAGCGCCACCACCAAGCCAGAGTAAATCAAGTGAGCTTTCATCTGCCGCCGTTATTGTGGAGAGCGGGTTCACCTGTCAAGGGCGGGCTCACGGCCAAGCGCTTGGCCAAGCGCAAATCGCCTTAAAAACGACCATTTTCCGCCCTTGCAAAAGCAGTGAATCCCGCTATTATGCGCCGCCTTTTGGCCAAATGGCCTGTTACGGACATTAAATTATGCCTATCGCATCCCCCCAGCAGTACGCCGCGATGCTCGATGCCGCCCAGCAGGGCGACTACGCTTATCCGGCCGTAAACGTCACGTCGATCGTCACCATCAACGCCGCCCTCAAGGCTTTCGCCGATGCGAAATCCGACGGCATCATCCAGTTTTCCACCGGCGGCGGTCAGTTCGCCTCCGGCCTCAACGTCAAGGACGCCGTCCACGGCTGCATCGTGCTCGCCGAGGCCACCCATCGCCTCGCGGAAAAGTACGACATCCTAATCGGACTACACACCGACCACTGCCAACCCGAGGCGGCGGAGGGCTTCCTCAAGCCGCTCATCGAAGAGACCGCACGTCGTCGCGCCAATGGCCAGTCCAACCTCTTCCAGAGCCACATGCTCGATGCCTCCATCCTTCCGCTTGAGGAAAACATGGCCATCTCCAAGGAGTACCTGGAGTTGTGCGCGAAGAACGAAATCATTCTCGAGGTCGAAGCGGGCGTTGTCGGTGGTGAAGAAGACGGTGCCGCCGGTACCGAAGACATGCCGGCCGAGAAACTTTACACCACACCGGAGGACATGCTCAGCGTGTACGAGAGCCTCAACGGCATCGGCCGCTACATGTTTGCCGCCACCTTCGGCAACGTCCACGGCTCGTACAAACCGGGCTCAGTGAAACTTCGCCCGGAGATTCTCAAGCAGGGTCAGGACGCCGTGATCGGCAAGTACGGTGAGGAAGCCAAGTTCGACCTCGTTTTCCACGGAGGCTCCGGCTCAGAGAAACACGAAATCAAGGAGACACTCGAGTACGGCGTGGTGAAGATGAACATCGACACCGACACACAGTACTCCTTCAGCCGTCCGGTGGTGGATCATGTGCTGAAGAATTACGACGGGCTGCTCAAGATCGACGGCGAAGTCGGCAACAAGAAGGTGTACGACCCTCGCTCCTACCTGAAGAAGGCAGAGGAAGCGATGGCCGCCCGCATGGTCGAGGCCTGCAATGACCTCGAGAGCACCGGCAAAACCATCTTCGGCAACGTCTAAACCGGGAGAAAATCTTCATGAAGCGGGCGCCCATCGGGCGCCCGTTTTTTGTGCACCCCGCCTGGCCAAAGGTTAGCCCAAAAGAAACCAAAGGACTCGCACAAACCAAGCACTTGCCCAAGCGGTGTTACTTGCCCATGGCGATCACGTCTTCGCCTCCGCCGTCGTCATCCCCGTCATCATCGCTGGGTGCCAACTCGGCGGCGACCTCGGCTGGCTCGGCCGCTTGGCTACGGTCGGTTTGTGGCTTGGTTTCCCGGGCGCCGGAGGCGTCCTCGTCGCGTTCGGTTTTCTGGAAGCGCGCTGAGACGATCTTGCTCACGCCATGCTCCTGCATGGTCACGCCATACAACGTGTCGGCCATGCTGATGGTTCGCTTGTTGTGCGTGATGACGAGAAATTGCGAGTGATTAATGAACCGCTTGAGCACACGAATAAACCGGTTGATGTTGGACTCGTCCAGCGGCGCATCCAACTCGTCCAACACACAAAACGGGCTCGGGCTGACCTGATAGATGGAAAACATCAGCGACACGGCGGTCATGGTCTGTTCGCCGCCAGAAAGCAGCGAGATGCTTTGCAGTTTTTTGCCCGGCGGCCGGGCGACGATCTCGATACCGCTGCTCAGCACGTCCTCCTCATCGACCAGTACGAGGTCGGCCTTGCCACCCTCGAACACCTCGGTGAACAGCGTGCGAAAGTTGTCCCGAATCTGCTCGAAGGTGGCCTTGAACATATCCGTGGTCTCGGTGTTGATCTGCTCGATCACCTCGAGCAACTGCTCTTTGGCTTTGACGAGGTCGTCATGCTGTGTGGTCAGAAACTCGTACCGCTCCTCGGTTTCCTCGTACTCCTCGATGGCGACGAGGTTCACCGGCCCCATGCGGTCGACGCGATCCTGTAACTCGGCAACCTTGTCCTCGACACTTTCCCAGTCTGTCTCCAACCCCTCGGCCTCCATCTCCTCGAGGGTGGCCAAGGTGATCTCGACCTCGCCCGAATCAGTCTCGGTGGTCTTGAGGTGTTGCACCTCCACTTCGCGCAGATCGATCTGGTACTTGGCCTCCATGCGTTCGCAAAGGTTCTCGACCATCATGTTGTTCTGCGCCAGCTCGACCTCGAGTTGGGAGCGGCGCTCCTGCGATTCGCTCAGCTCGGCACGCACTGAGCGCAACGATTCTTCGCGCTCCTCGACTTTTTGGTCGGCAGCCGTTTTTTGTTCGAGCAACTCGGTGATCGCCTGGCTAGACTGTTCTCGTTCGACTTTCACCGCCTCGATGCGCTGGGTTGAAGTTGAAATGTCGTTCTCGGTTTGAGTCTTCTTTTCCCCGGCCGCCTCGATATCTGCGCGCCGCTGGGCCACGCGCTGTTTCAGTTCATCAATGCGCACACGAAGCGGATCCAACTGCCGCTTGAACGACGCCAGCAACTGCTCCTCCGATGCAAGGCCGACCTTGGCCTCGGTCAATTCGGTGTTGGCCTCATCGCGCTTGCCGCGCAGACCCTCCACCACGGTGCCGACCTCGTCGACGCTTTTGCCGGAGTTCCGCTCTTTTTCCTCGAGCGAAACCAGTTCGGCCGCGAGTTGATCGCGTTTACCGCCACCCTCCGACTCCTGCCC
>WTHH01000211.1 GCA_011523195.1 Verrucomicrobiales bacterium | reverse complement strand
GTATCAATCCGCCGTGGCCTCGATCTCAAAAATGAACGCATCCCTGTGCGCGGCCGCCGTGCTGCTCGCGGCGGCGATTCCGGCTCAGGCAGACCTGTTCAGCGACTCGATTTATCCGGTGCTCCGCGAGAACTGTTTCGACTGCCACGGCCCGGACAAACGCAAGGGCGGCCTCCGGCTCGACCGCCAGCGCGAGGCGATGTTGGGCGGCGATTCCGGCGCGGTGATCGTGCCCGGCGACAGCGCAAAAAGCTCCCTGTACCGTTTGGTTGCCGCTCTGGAGGAAGGCAAACAGATGCCGCCCAAGGGCAAGCTGCTGCCGACTGAGTCGATTGCCGCCATCCGGCAATGGATCGATTCCGGTGCCGCTTGGCCAAGCGCATTATCCGGTGGGCTGGCGGACATCCGCCCCACGCACTGGTCGTTTCAACCAGCCAAGCGTCCTGACTTGCCGACCGTTCGCGACACCGCTTGGCCCCAGAACGCCATCGACCACTTTGTTTTGGCCAAGCTCGAAAAGGAAAACATCGCGCCCTCACCCCGAGCGGACAAGGCGACGCTGATCCGGCGGCTGAGCCTCGACCTGCGCGGTATCCCGCCCGGCGCGAATGAAGTGCGCGACTTCCTGCGGGACGATTCGCCCGAGGCATACGACCGACTGGTCGACCGGATGCTCGGCTCGGGTGCGTTCGGCGAACATTGGGGCCGCTACTGGCTCGACAAGGCGCGTTACGCCGACAGCGACGGCTACGAAAAGGACAACGTGCGACCCAACGCCTGGGTCTGGCGCGACTGGGTGATCGACGCCGTCAACCGCGATGTCCCGTACGACCAGTTTTCCATTCAGCAACTCGCGGGTGACATGCTGCCGAACGCCGGGCTCCCCGAGAAACTGGCGACCGGATTCCACCGCAACACTCTTCGCAACACCGAGGGCGGCACCGATCAGGAGGAGTTTCGACTCAAGGCAGTGGTCGACCGGCTAAACACCACCGGCTCAATCTGGCTGGGACTGACCGTCGGCTGTGCGGAGTGCCACACACACAAGTACGACCCGATCACGCAACGCGAGTTTTACGAGATGATGGCGTTCTTCAATACCTCCGACGATCGGTCGATGAAGGCTCCCTCCCCGGACGAAATCAATCGGTACAATCTCGCCAAGGCCGATTGGGACAAAACGAAGGCAGACCTCGACAACGAACTCGAGACCTACCTGAAAAACGAGTCCCCGAAAAAACAGACTACGTGGGAAAAGACCTATCGCCCCACCGGCCCCAGTTGGGCCGCGTTGACCGTCAAAAAACTGGCCGCAACCAGCGATGTAAAACTGACCACCGATGACAAGGGCATCATCCGGGCCAGCGGCAACAACCCCGAAACCGCCACCTACACGATCGTTGGCCGGGCCGGATTGAAACGCCTCACCGGCGTGCGGTTGACGAGCGTCAAGGTCAATGACAAGGGCGCCGGCCGAGCCGACAACGGCAACTTTGTCGTCAACGAGGTATTGGCCAAACTTTTGCTGCCGGACGGCAAATCACAACCGGTCAAATTCACGAAAGCCGTGGCAACATTCTCGCAGAACAACTTCGGCGTGGACAAAGCCATCGACGGCAACCCCGGAAACAATTCCGGCTGGGCGGTGGCGCCGAAAATCAACCAGGACAACGTCGCGCTGCTGGCCACCGAACCGGTCGACATCCCGGAGGGAGCGCAGATCGAGTTCACCGTCGTGCAGGTTCACGGCAAGCACCACACCCTCGGCGGACTCCGGCTCGAGCTTTCGGAGTCTGATTCACCCGCGACTTTCGACAGCGTGCCTAGCGATGTCATCGCCGCCCTCGCCGTGCCCGTCGGCAAACGCAGCGAGGCGCAGGCCAAAACCGTCAGCGACTGGTTCAGCGGTCGATTCGATGAACAGGCCAAGGCCCTCCGCAACAAGGTCGCCGAACACGCCAAGCGCGCCCCGAAATATCCCGGCACCGACGCCGCCGTCGTTGCCGAGCAATCCAACAAACGAAAAACACACATCCACGTACGGGGCGACTTCCTCCGCAAAGGCGCCGAAGTGCAGCCGGCCACCTTTTCCGTGCTGCACTCCCTGAAAACCGAGAGCAAACCCAGCCGGCTCGACTTCGCGCAGTGGTTGTTCTGCAACGACAACCCGCTCACCGGCCGCGTCTCCGCCAACTACATTTGGCAAAACCTCTTCGGCAGTGCGCTCGTGAAAACCGTCGACGACTTTGGCACGCGCGGCGAACTCCCCTCGCACCCCGCCCTGCTCGACTGGCTCGCCACCGAACTGCCTCGACTCGACTGGAGCCGCAAGGAACTGATCCGCACCGTCGTCTCCTCCGCCACCTATCAACAATCCTCCGCCACACGGGAAGAATTGAAGTCACGCGATCCCGACAACCGCTGGCTGGCGCGGCAAAACCGGTATCGCCTTGGCGCCGAGGGCGTGCGCGATGCCCAGTTGTATGCCGCCGGGCTGTTGAGCCTTCGCAAGTTTGGGCCCAGCATCAAGCCGCCGCTGCCTTCCGACATCGCCGCGCTTGGCTACGCCAACTCCGTTAGCTGGAAAGCCAGCGGCGGCGAGAACAAATACCGGCGCGGCCTCTACATTCACGCCCAGCGTACCGTGCCCTATCCGATGCTGACCACCTTCGACGCCAACGACACCTCCGTCGCCTGCATGCGCCGCGAACGCTCCAACACCCCGCTGCAGGCGTTGACCCTGTTGAACGACCCGGTGTTCTTCGAGGCCGCCCAAGCGCTTGGCCAACGGATGAGCCAACAGGGCGACGACCTCCGGGCACAGATCCGGTACGGCTTCGAGCGCTGCGTCTCCCGCCCCGCCAGTGATGCCGAGATCGAGCGCTTGGCCAAGCTCTACGACGTGCAGCAAAAACTGATCGGCGACACCCCGGAGAGCGCGGAAAAAATCACCGGCAAAAAAGAGGCGACCGCACAACAGGCCGCCCTCATCACCCTCGCCCGCGTGATGCTCAACCTCGACGAAGCCATCACCCGCGAGTAGCTGAAAATTGGAGGGACGAGCCCGCGAGTCCGCAAAAAAAACACACACCAAACCTAGCCAACCAAGGTAGGGACGCCTGTCCCCAGGCGTCCTTGGTTTAAAAAAACCCACGCGACCGGATTCTGACGTTAAGACACAGATTTCACGGATTCGCACGGATCATTTTGCTTCCTCAAAATCCGCGTTCATCTGCGTCCTTTTTTACTCCGACTCCGCTTGGTTTTTCGGGGACAGGAATGTCCCCGCTCCTTTTTTCCGCTTGGCCAAGCGGGGGTTTGCGGTTCC
>WTHH01000223.1 GCA_011523195.1 Verrucomicrobiales bacterium | reverse complement strand
GAGAAGTACCACCTTTACCACTTATACGCCCACCTCCAGACCGTTGTTGAGCATGTGAATCGCAAGCCGCGCAAAAAGGGGTTCAATCTTGTCTCCCGTTTCTTGCTGAATGACGTCAAGCTCGATCTGTCATCCGAGAAAGAGTTGATTCGAATCAAGACACAGCGGGACGAATGTTGCCACTCCGGTGGATCTTTGACATTTGACAGCTCAGGCAACCTTTACGCGTCGGTTGGCGACAATACCAACCCGTTTGCTTCCGACGGTTTTGCCCCGATTGATGAACGTCATGGGCGATTTGCATGGGACGCCCAAAAGTCATCAGGCAATGCAAACGATTTGCGGGGAAAAATTCTCCGTGTAACACCTCAGCCGGATGGAACCGTGAAAATTCCAGAAGGCAACCTGTTTGACGATGTCGATCACGGCGCTCGTTCCGAGGTGTACGTCATGGGGAATCGCAATCCTTACCGTATTTCAGTCGACCCCAAAACCGGCTACCTGTACTGGGGAGAGGTCGGCCCCGATGCTGGTGGGCGACGTGACGGTCGTGGCCCGGCTGGCTATGATGAGATAAACCAGGCTCGTGGTGCCGGAAATTTCGGGTGGCCTCACTTCATCGCCAATAATCGGGCTTACAATCGATATGATTTCGGTGAGAAGAAATCGCTCGAGGCTTTTGCTCCGGCGAAACCCATCAACCAGTCACCGAATAACACCGGAATCAAGGAACTCCCCCCTGCCCAACCGGCTTTCATTCATTACGCCCATTTTCCGTCTGTGCGTTGGCAGACGCTGAACGCCGGTGGTGGACGCACGGCGATGGCCGGTCCGGTCTACTACTTTGACGAAAATCTCGATTCGGCTCACAAGTTGCCAAAAGAATTCGACCATTCGCTTTTCATCTATGAATGGTCACGCAACTGGATCATCAACGTGAAGTTGGATGAAAATGATAACATCGCGAAGATGGAGCGATTCTGCCCGAAAATGACTTTCAAGCGGCCGATGGATATGGAACTCGGCCCGGATGGGTGTCTTTATGTCATCGAATGGGGAACCGCCTGGGGTAAAAATCAGGACACGCAGATTGTCCGCATCGAGTATCAGTTAGACACTCAGGCCTCGGCAAAGAAATAACCATGACACCGGCTCAAATATGGAAATCATTAAACAATCCAAAACGCCTGTTCCTTTTTTCCGGTCCCTGTGTGATTGAGTCGGAGGCTCTTTGCCTAAAAATCGCGCGATCGCTGAAACGAAGCTGCGATGCGCTGGGGGTTGCCTACGTTTTTAAGGCCAGCTACGACAAAGCCAATCGTACTTCCGGCAAATCAAGACGCGGTCCCGGGATACAGGACGGGTTGAAGATTTTGGCATCGGTTCGAGAAAAAGTGGGTGTGCCGATCCTCACCGACATTCACACAGAGGAACAGGCAACCAAGGCAGGTGAGATCGTTGACATTTTGCAGATCCCGGCGTTTCTCTGCCGTCAAACAGACATCGTTGTAGCAGCTGCCAAAACCGGCAAAATCGTAAACCTGAAAAAGGGACAGTTTCTTTCCCCTGCCGAAATGGGACAGGTCGTGTCTAAGGTTTCAGGCATTGGTAACAATAAGATTGTATTGACCGAACGTGGCACCAGTTTCGGATACAATAACCTAGTGGCCGACATGCGCTCCATCCCCATCATGAAATCACTGGGATATCCCGTTGTATTTGATGCGACTCACTCGGTTCAACTTCCCGGCGTAGGTGGAGACAGATCGTCCGGTCAAGGCGAGTTTGCCCCTGTTCTTGCAAAATCCGCGTTGGCAGCTGGAGCGAACGGGTTGTTTATTGAGACGCACCCTGAACCGGCAAAATCCCCCAGCGATGGCCCGAACATGATTCCGCTTGGTCAGATGAACAGAACGCTCAAGAGCATGCTGCGCGTGTTTAAAGCGGTTTGTTGATTTGTTAGTTCGTCTGCTTGGCCAAGCGCAACTCGAACGTGGTGCCCTGTTCGTCCGACTTGGCCAAGCGCAGCTCAGCATCAATCGCCATCGCCAACTGTTTACTTATCGCCAAACCAAGCCCACTGCCCTGTTCCTTGGATGTGCCTCCCGGTTGAAACAATCTCTGCTTGGTTTCCTCGGGCAGACCACTTCCGTTATCGGAAATCTTTATCATCCGGTTGTTGGTCGCACTGATTGTTAATTCGCCTCCAGCAGAGCAGGCTTCCACAGCATTGTGAGCCAGATTTTCGATGATCAACAAAATGAGGCTTGCTTCCTTGTTTTCCAATTCGTGCTCGGATGAGGTTTCGATGCGAAGGTTTACCGAATGTTTTTTCGCCACAGGAGAAAATTTATTTTCGAATAAAGCCAGCAGTTCATTCATGGTGATCTGATAAATAATACCGCCCTGATACTCCCTGAGTGTGCGAAGCACATCATCCACCAAATCCTCCATTCTAGAGACAGCCTCAAGTCCCTCCTGGTTAAGTGAACTGCCGGTCGATTCGCTCAATTGCGTCTTCAGGGCAGCCAATGGATTCCGGAGTCCGTGCATTAGGTGTGAGGTGATGCCCCCGATGGCGGTAGTCTTGCTGGATAGCGCCAGCGCTTGGTTTGCCTCATTCAATGCCACGGTGCGCTTGATCAGGCGATTGTGGCTTTGATTCAACGAGCGAAACGACAGGCCAAGCACCAGAGCGATAAGCCCTGCCCCCGCCGCAAAAACGAACAGGCTTTGCGTGGTAATTTGTTTTTCCAATTGACCGATATCATCAAGCGTGTCGTGTCCATCGAAAACTAATTGTGCAATCCCTTGGAGTTCCTCCTCCTCGGCGACGTGCAACGGCAGGGTAATCTCCAAGATTGGGGCGGTTACCTCAGCATTGTTTTCTTCACCGGTAATTAACCAGTCTTTGAGTCTGGCATACTGGTGTAAAGATGCGCTTGATTTGAGTTCATTGGCTTTTTCATTTTGAACAGCTGCAAGTGTTCCTTCCGTGATGGTTTCCGGGAACGAATAAAGATAATCCGACTCAGGTGAATAGAGTCGAAATCCGAGCGCCCCGCTAAGTTCGCTGAGCTCTTCAATGACCAGGAGTTGATCCGCGGGATTCTCCATCGACAACCCTACTGAAGACTCGATCATGCCGACTTGATGAACCAGCGCGATCGCCTGAAGGACTTCGGCCTGTCGATCGAGAATTTGTCCGAGGATCCTATTGCTCAACTGGTTCCGGGCAATCCAGATTGCACCTCCGAAAACCATAATGACAATCAGAGCGGAAAGAATTTGTGCGTTTCGTTTCAACGTTTAATCGCCCCTTGCGGTTGCA
>WTHH01000446.1 GCA_011523195.1 Verrucomicrobiales bacterium | reverse complement strand
CTCGTCCGACTGCGCGACCGGGTTGAACCGCGGGAGATTTTGCTCGTGCTAGACGCCGCCACCGGACAGGAGGCCGTCAGCGTGGCCACGCATTTCGACGAGGCGCTGGGCATCACCGGCGCGATTCTGACCAAGCTCGACGGTGACGCCCGCGGTGGTGCGGCGTTAAGCTTCCGCGAGGTCACAGGCAAGCCGATCAAGTTCGCCGGCATCGGGGAAAAACTCGAGGACTTCGAGCCGTTCCACCCCGATCGGATGGCATCACGCATCCTCGGCATGGGCGATGTGGTCAGCCTCGTTGAAAAGGCGGCCGAAGCCGTCGACGAGGAGGCCGCCCGCAAACTCGAGGAGCGGATGAAAAAGGGGCAGTTCACGCTCGAGGATTTCCTTCAGCAATTGCGTCAACTCAAGAAACTCGGCCCCTTGAAGGCATCATCGACATGCTGCCCGGCGCCGGCAATGCCGTGAATGGAGCCGACCTTGCCAAGGGCGAAAAGGAATTCCGCCAGATGGAGGCCATGATCTGCAGCATGACGCCTACTGAACGCCAAAACCCTACCATCCTCAACGCACGCCGGCGGCGCCGCATCGCCGCCGGCAGCGGCACCACAGTCGCCGCGTTAAACAGTATGCTCAAACGCTTCGGCCAGATGCAGCAAATGATGAAAAAGATGGGCAAGTTCCAGAAAATGATGACCAAGATGGGTGGTGGAATGGGCGCCATGCCCGGCATGGGCAAGCTACTCGGCCGCTGAGCCACCGCCCATGGCCAAGCGCAGGGGCGCCGAGACCAGGACCGTCCCGACCGCCGGCAACGTCGACTCATCGGTCTGAATCTCGGCGATCTCCAACTCAACCGAGGAGCGCCAGCTTTCGGCGTCCCTCATCTCGCTGACACGATGCTCCGGCGTGGTGGCCTAGCGGCCAGTTAAGGAGACGATTTGCGGCTTATCGCCTGCCAGGTTTCGAAGATCGTTTTCCGGGGTGTGCCGGATTTGAAAGGTTTGGTTGGTGAAGCCGATGGCAAACAGCATCGCCGCCCAACCGGCCACACGCGAGGGCTTGAAAAATGAACAGGCAACCGTGATTGCCGTTGCCGACAGGAGGAACGGCCAGATCGAACCCGCCCAATAATCCGCGACAACAATGCCGATCATGTACGGCACAGTCATCCAGAGCATCAGGCGTCTCACGGGCCTATGACCGGCTTTTGCGGCTTGAAAGCCAAGCAAAAAAAACGGCTCCGAGGATCGCCCCGACGGAATCGATGCCTACGTCGATCGGGGAACCAAAGCGCTCTTCCGTCCAGGATTGATGCCATTCGTCGAACGCCGCGTACACGATCGAAAGTAGCACCCCCTGGCCAAGCGACCGTAACGGAAGCGGCTTGGCCAAGCGCTTGGCCAAGGCCCGGCAAATTAGCATCGACAGGATGGCGTACTCAACCAAGTGCGCGATCTTACGCACGACAAGCTGCACACGAGCGATCGAGTCGTTGGTTATGTCGGGCGCGAACCATTTCAGGATCGGCCCGATGAAACGTGACGTCTGCGACCCGGAGAAAGTGTCCGTTGAAAACAGAAAGATGACTCCCATCCACACGGCCACCCATACCCATGGGTTCGTGTTCGACAAGAATTGCCTGATGCCGGGCCTAGCGGGTCGCACGGAAAAACTGCTGCGCCTCGTCGGCGGACAACGTCACCCTGGTTGCCCCCTCGACCCCTTTCCACGGGCCGTTGACCGACGAAGCTGTTTGCAGGTTGCCATCAAACGTGACCGTGACGGTTCCGTTAGCATTTCGTTCGATGGTTAGGCTCGGCGGAGCGGCATTCACGACCTGCACCGTCCGGGTCACTTCGGCGGCGGCGTTGTCCGCCTTATCGGTCACGTTGTAGGTGATCGTATAGGTCCCCGGTTTGCTAGTGTCCACCGGGTTTTTCACCGCGATGAATGACGTGAGATCGCCGTCCACCTTGTCGGTCGCCGTTGCCCCGGCATCGGCGTATTCCGTGCCGGCATCAACAGTGACGACCGCCTGCCCCTTGAGCGTGATCACTGGTGCGGTTGAATCCTTCACCTTGAACGCACCCTCCGACAATAGCTTGTAGGTGTCGTTCTCGAAATATCGAATGACGTACTGCCCCACCGCGAGCTTGTTGGGCAGCGATACCGTGCCCTTGGCCAGGGCTTCGCCGGCGGTCTGGCTTCCTCCAACATAGGCCCACGCCAAACTGGGGAGCTTGGCCGGATCCGTTTCAGGCTTATAAACGGCAATCCAGTCATTGGCGTTGGCCGGGCCGTGGGCGAAATTGACGACCAGCGTTTCACCCTCTTCGAACTCCGGCTTGGCCGGGGCCACGCTCGGCGCCGGAAGAATCTTGAACGCGTGCTGCGCCAGTTGACCGTAGCCGTCGTCCTTGAAAAAGCGTACAAAGTAATCCCCACTGGGCAGCGTCGAGGTGAACGTAATCGTGCCGCCGGGCAGTCCTTCGCCGGCCGTACGCGTGCCACTGACATAGGCCCAATCCGGCGCAGCCACCGAGCCCGGAATCATGTCCGACCGATAAAGGCCAACCCAGTCCTTGGGATTTTTCGGGCCGTTGGCAAACGTCACCTTGATCGGCTCGCCGCTGATGTATTCCTGTCGATCGGTGGAGATCGCCGGCGGTGGCGGCACCTGCGCTGCGATTCGGGCGGCGAAATTTCCCCGGCCTTCGCCGGCGTTTTTTATTGTCCACTTGGCCGTATCACCTTTCCCTGTTTTCACCCAAAACGTATTCGCGCTTTGACCGGTCTTGGGCTTGTCATTCAACAAAAATGCCGCCTTTCCGAGTTTGCCCAACCCGGAAAACTCGACTGTCCACGTTGCGTCGTTCACGCCCTTGGGCAACTCAATCTTGAGATCGCTCGCGGTGACCATGTTGTAACCGGACTGCAACGCAAACAATTTGCTCTCGAACAACAGCGTCCCCGGGGCCTTGTCTTCGTCGTCGTTGGCATAAATCCGCAGCACGCCATTTTGATTTTTCTCAAACGGATTCAACGCCCCGAGATACTCAAACTGGATGGTATTGATGATGCGGTGCTCGCTGTCGATGGTGAAGGTGTCCCCGGTTTCCCCCTCGATGAAATGTACATCCTCCTTCTTGCCACGAGGATTGTCGTAAACGATCGCGCCTTGGGCTTGCAACTCCAGATCGCCACGAGGGTCACCTGGCAAGCCGTCCATGAAAATGCGTTCACCATCATTGATGTATACCCGCAACCGCCCTTCAGGGAACGCACCAAAAGGGGACAACGCCGCGAAGTACTCAAACTGGATGGCGGTCAGGTA
>WTHH01000117.1:10353-12800 GCA_011523195.1 Verrucomicrobiales bacterium | reverse complement strand
GAGGACGAACCGAGGGTGACGGTTTACGGTTTTGGACAGACGCTCAAGCCGGCCGAGCAGTCGATCGTGACCCGACCGGGACAGTTTTACGGAATGTGCACCAACTACACCATCACCGGTGAAGTCTTCACCAAGACCACCTACCGGATGGAGGAGCAGTGGGAGGGAACAAACAAGGTCTACCGCGCCGTGGTGGAGGATTACCAGGTGTTGGACGAGCTGTAGCACAAGATGAAAAACAGGCTGACACTCTCCGCGGTTTTGTTGACGATGATCATCGTCGGCTTGGCGTACTTGAGCTTTCGGCATTGGCCGGAGGAGGCGTCGATCGAGTCGCCGGCCGGGCCGCTTGGCCAAGCGGCGACCGCGGAGGCCTCGACACTTGCTCGCTTGGCCAAGCCGGTAGCTCTTCCGGCCACGGCGCCGGAAACTGCCAACGCTGAAGCGGGAGAGGAGCAATATCCGCATCGGCTCCGAAACACAAAAGAGCCCATCGGCAAACTAGTGCGCAACGAGAAGGCAGTGCTGCTGCGCAATGCCTTGATCGACACCTCTCTTGGCACCGAGTTGGACATCCCGAACTCGCTTCGCGCCGGGGCCGATCCAGAGACTTACATCGCGCAGGCGCGCGGGCCGGTCACGGCGGCATTCCGCCGGCATATCACCTCGGCCGGTGGACGGATCGTTTCCTACATCCCGAACAACGCCTACCTTGTCCGCTTGGATTCCGGCGGGGCTGATCGCTTAGCCAAGTGGACGGGCACGCAGTCAGTGCTACCGTTTGAGCCGTACTACAAGTTGGAGATGAAATTACTGGAGATGGCCGTCGCCGGGCAGGCACTGCCGGACGATGCGCTGCTCAACGTTGTGTTGTTCCCTGGCAGCGAACCGACCGTGGCCAAGCGTTTGGCCAAGCTGGGCGTCGAGGTGCTCACGCAGGATCGTACGCCGTTCGGTGTCAAGCTAGTGGCGCGCGTGCCAAGTGATCAATTGACGGCGCTCGCCCGGCTCACCGAGGTGCAGGGCCTGGAGCGGTATCGACCGCGCCGCCTGGCCAACGATCTCACCCGGCCGCGCCTGGGCGTGGAAGTTTTCAAGGCACAGACTGCTGCCGACGGCACGGTGACAAATGTGTTGCGCGAGGATTACCTCGGGCTGAACGGCCTGGGGATTCACGTCAACGTCAACGACTCCGGCGTGGACGACAAACACCCGGCTTTTGGCAAGCGGGTGAAGGGACCGGGTGCCGGTTCGGACCCGGAAGGGCACGGGACGTTTGTGGCTGGCGTGATCGTCGGGGACGGTTCGGGGTCGGACTCCATTACCGCCAACCCGCCGCCGGGTTCTTTCAAGGATCCCGACTTCAAGGGCATGGCACCCAAGGCGCGGCTGCACGTGCTCAAGGCCGACGACGACAAGGTGAACAAACCGGTGTCAGACGACTGGCTGCAGACCGAGGCAGCGACCGCGAACTACGACCGGAAAACCAGCGTCAATGTGTTGATTTCCAACAACAGTTGGGAGTACGAGGATCAAAACGACTACACGTGGGCGGCCGCCAGCTACGACGCAGCCACGCGCGATGCGTTGCCGGATCGCGCCGGCGACCAGCAGGTGATTTACGTGTTTCCGGCCGGCAACTCCGGAGCCGGAACCGACAACGGCCTCAACGCCAGTCCTGGCACCATCTCCGCGCCGGGCACGGCCAAGAACGTCATCACAGTGGGCGCCATTGAGACCGGCCGCAATATTGAGGGCGAGGCGATCACCAGCGTGACGAACACCGTCACGGAGATCGACGAGGACGGCGAAGAGGTTGAAAAAGAGGTGATCACCACCACAACCAACACCCCGTTTGCCGGCATGACCGATTCGGATAACCAAGTGGCCGCCTTCTCGAGCCGGGGCAACGTGGGCATCGGGATTGAGGGTGCCTACGGACGGTTCAAACCGGATCTGGTTGCGCCCGGTACGTTTTTGATTTCTACCCGGTCCGGTGACTGGAAAAATGACATTACCTCCACCAACGCACAGGCCGATGCTGATGCGTTGGAAAAATTGAACGACGATCTTGGCGACCAGTATCGTTACGAGTCTGGCACCAGCGTGGCAGCCCCGGCGATCAGCGGCATGCTGGCACTGATGCAGGAATTTTACACCAAGCGGCTGAAGCGTACCAACAGCCCGGCGATGTTGAAGGCACTTCTGATCAATAGCGCGCAGTCCGTCGACCGGCGTTACACCCACGACTTGAGCAGCACGGTGAACCATCAGGGATGGGGCCTGCCGGATCTTCAACGCGCCGCGCCTGCACTGGCCGATGCCAACCGCACGCTCGAGAATATCTGGCCATTGCGGATGATCGACCAGAGCCTGACCAACGCTCTGGCAACCGGTCAAAGTCGTTCGTGGGAAATCACGCTCGGGGACGACGCGATGATTTACCC
>WTHH01000117.1:0-10253 GCA_011523195.1 Verrucomicrobiales bacterium | reverse complement strand
CAAGCGCGAAAAAATATCGGGTCACCGTTTATGCGCGGCGTGTGAACGTCGATGCGTTGTCCGGTTTTTATGATGCTGAGTCGCCCAAGGATCATGTGGATGTCGTGCAGGATTTCGCGTTGGTGATGTCGAGCGGGAACCCGGACGTGTCCAATGCGTTCAAGATCAAGACGGACACGCCGGAGAAGATCGAGCTTCCGCCGGTCACCACGCTCACCAACGGGATGCCGATACTCGGACAGCATGTGGGTGCGAACTCCTCCTTGGCCAAGGAGGTCGACACGAATCACACCGTCTACGCCAACCGCCGCGGTATCACCAACCAGTGGCACTTCTTCACTTTCACCAACGCGCCTCCGGAGAAGAACGACGACGATATTGACACGACTGATCCGGATGACGACTCCGGCGACGATGTGGACAAGCCGGACTTCGGCCAGTACGTGGCGTTCATCACGTTCATGCCGCCGAACCTGTCTACCCCCCGCCAGCGCGAAGCCGACATCGATCTTTATGTGTCACGCGATCCGAAGCTGATGGATCTGGACCCGGACGTGCTGGACGAGGTGTTCAGGTCGACGGATCGGGGTGGTTCAGAGTACATCACGTTTGAGGATGCTAAGGTCGGAAAGGACGAGGTGTTTTACATTGGCGTGAAGTCGGAGGACCAGATGGCAGCCGAGTTCGGTTTGGTTGGCCTGTCGAGCAGTACTCCGTTTGGCGGGTTTAACAATGATGGCAATCTGAACATGATGCCTTTGCCGGGCATAATTCCGGATGGATCGGCAGCTGATCCGGCAGGGGTTTCTATCTTCGGTATATATATTGGCGATCCACAGGACTATGTGCAAAGCGTTACAGCTACAAGTGAAATATATCACCAAGAGATTGGCGATTTATGGGGGCAGTTAAGTCATTATCGAAATGCTGTGGTTTTGAATAATCACACTTTGGCTGAAGCCATTCCAAATCAACCTTATCCAACAGATTTTGTCTTTAGATACGATGATGAATTGGAAATGCCCCAAGATTATCGAAATAAAAATGGTATATTGCAGACCGACGGACCGGGTAGTCTAAATGATTTTAAATGGGAACCGGCTATGGGTGTGTGGCAATTGGACATGGTAGATAGTGCTATGTCATTTACTGGGGTTGTGGATAATCTTGTGCTTAAGGTCGAAGCTGTAAAAAATCTAGGACTGTTTGGCGCGCAAGGTATTGACGTTAATCTTGAGCCAGGTGAGAGCGAGGACTTTCTGATCGATGTTCCATTCAATGCGACTAATATGATAGTTCAAGTTAAGGATATGACTGGTCCGATAGATGTCTACATTCGTAAAGGCGAAGAGCCAAAAATAAAAGAAGAAGACTGGGAAGAAGATTGGGATGATTCTCAGAAAATTTACGACAAATCTACAATTGATGCCGATCCGGATCCGGTTGGCGGTGAGTGGGATGGCAGCCCGACAAGGGGAGAAATTCACTATGGACTGGAAGAGCCCGCAAATAGACGATCCCCTTATGATCCAGATGAAACTGAAAGACTGCCTTTGAGCGAGGGGCGTTGGTTTGTGACCACGGACAATCCCGATGATTTGAACGAGGTCGATTTCCATATCCGTGTCATTTTCGAATACGATATTTCGCTGGAGAATTCCATCAAGCTGGTTAGCGAGGAGCCGGAGCCGATTGAGGACGATCTCGTGACCAAGTCGCTGCTCACCGTGACGAACGATTTTCTAGTGGGCATGATGGAGGTGGGCGTGCGCATCGATCACCCGCGTATCGCGGATCTGGACATGACGCTGGTCAGCCCGCAGGGCACTCGCCTGTTGCTTTCGGAGAATCGTGGTCACACCAACATCGCCTACGGCGTCACGCAAACCGATGTGCTGGAGGGCGATCCCATCATGGAGGACGGATTTGAAACCGCCGAGAATGACTTCATTGACGACTCTGCGATGTTTAACGCCGACTGGGAATTGGACGCGGGTGAAGTGTATGCCTACAAGTCCGGCGAGGTTAATGGCTGGACGGCCCATTCTGGGGATCAGTTTCTCGAAATGAACGGTTTTGAGCACGGCACAATTTCGACCAATGTCACCACCGTGGTGGATCAGTTATACCGACTCACTTTTGCCTACGCGAAAAACACGGACGCCGTCGAACCGCTGGAAATGAAGGTTAAGGTGGGCACAGTAACCAACCTAACTATCACAGCCTCGACCGAAGGGGAGGACAACACGCTGGATTGGCAGATTAAACTGGTTGAGTTCACGGCAACTGAGACGGACACGAAAATTGAGTTCAAGTCACTCGAGGACGAAGAGAATGCGGTATTACTCGACACTGTACGGGTCGAGGAGGTGGCGCCGGCAAACCTGTATGCAATCTTTTCCGAGTTGGAAAATTTGGCCCGTGATCCGATGAAATTCAACTATGCCCCATATGCCAAAAAGGAGGAGCAGGTGTTGTTCAGCGGATTCGAGGATACTCCGGTGGGCTATGCCAAGTTGGATGATGAAATCGACGGCTGGACTGTGGCCAATGAGCAGGTGCGCGTGAGCCAATCGGCCAAGGCGCACAGCGGTGGCTACTATGCCACCCTGTCCACAAGTGAATCTGCGGAGGTCGATGAGACGGGCGGGGCGATCACCCGTGAGTTGCCGACCGCAGTGGGGCAGGATTACCAATTGAGCTTTGTGACCCACGCTGGCGGAAACGATGCTGAGTACGTGTTAGGCGGCGTGATCACCAATGTTTTTGAGGGCATGATCACGTTGACCAACTCCATTCCGGCCAGCTCGCAATGGACGACCAACAGAATTCAATTTACCGCCTCGCGGTCGGTTACGCCATTTACCATTCGCACCGAAAGTGCGGCGGTTCGTTTGGACACCATCGAATTGATCGGGCCCGGTCCACACAACCTAGCCGAAGAGTCGCTGGACATCCTACGCGGCGAACGCGCCATGGGCGACTGGGTACTCGAGGTGCGCGATCACCGCGTTGGCCCGGACGATTCTGGTGCGGGAGAGAAAATCGACCCGACGCTCGTTAGTTGGTACATCAAGATTATTGGCAGCGATGCGGAAGACACCGAGGTGACCGACGAGAAGGATCGCACCTACACCCGTGATGACACCGCGGATTCGCTGGAGAACGGCAAGAAATCCCGCGGCAAAATCGTTGAAAACGAGACCAACTATTGGACAGTGGAGACCTGCGAAGAATCGACCAAGCTGACCATCGAGTTGTCGTCCATCAAGAAACGCAATAACGCCAAGGTGTCTCTGCTCGCCAGTTACGGCGGTTTCCCAATCGGCGATGCATCCACTGATGACTACGTGAAGGTGGACATGAACGACTCCTACTTTGCCAAGCTGGAGCTGGATGACAGCGGCCACCTGCCGCTCCAGCCGGGCGAGCTGCTTTACCTGACTGTCCAGAAGATGGACACCAACACCACCCAGCGCGCGATCTATGACATCGTGGCCAAGTGGAACGGCAACTGCGATGACGAAGATCCGCCGGATGGCGCCTCCGCGGAGCGCTTGGCCAGGGCCGAGGGCAGCAACACGTTCAGTTTGGCTGCGGATGGCACCTCGCGCCTGGTCTGGAGCGTGCCGGCCAACACGCCGGCGGCCCTACTGGAGTTGACCGGCCTGAACGTCGATGCCGACTTGGAGTTGATCAGTGCCAACGGGCGTCATGTCCGCAACAGCATCAACCCGGAACAGGCCCCGGAGCAGATCGTGTTGCGCGAGGGTGACTACATTCCGACCCTTGAGGGCGATTGGATCATCGAGGTGACCAATCACGAGGCTGAGCCCGGTGAATTCACCGTGAACACCACCCTTGCCACGGAGCAGGGTGACCTGGTCTCCTCGCAGCCAATTGCACTTGGGATCGAGAGCCAGTTTTGGCCACCGACAGTGCGCCTCGCTTGGCCAAGCGTGCCGGGCGAGCAGTACATTCTCGAGACATCGAGCAATCTTGTGGATTGGAAACCGTTGAAGGAGCAGGCCGCTGACACGGATGAGGTGATTTTCCACACCGAGCGAGCCTGGTTTGGTGAGCGATTCTTCCGCGTCAAGCAGGTCACCGGCGGGAACTAACCGCAGCGGTGCCGCTTGGCCAAGCGCAAGCGTGAACGATGAAAGCTGACGATCATCGAGGCCCGGGCATGCTGGGCCATGTATTGGGATGGGCACTGAACCTCCCAGCACTACTTTGCCTGTCGCTCCTTAGTGCCGTCCTGATTTCCTGCACCATCACTCCCTACACACCGTCCACCGTGGCGGCGCCGCCGCAGGTTCCCGGCGCGACCTTTGTCGGCAACCACGCCTGTTCCGAGTGCCACGATAAAATTCACGAGGGATTTCACGATAGTCCGCATGGCCGATTTTATCGGGGTGACGAGGTTCAATGGGCGTCGATTGCCGGTTGCGAGTCTTGCCACGGCGCGGGCAGCAAACACGTCGAGACTGGTTTAGCCGCCGACATCGTGAATCCCCGCACCGAACCGCAGGCTTGTCTCAAGTGCCACGTGGCGACCCACGGCGAATTCACCCTGCCGCACCATCATCGCGTCCTCGAGGGGAAGATGACCTGTGTCGACTGCCACGAGCCGCACGGTCGAAACATTCACCAGATCGCCGGCGGACTGGGTACGCAACAGCGAGATGCCGTTTGCATCCGTTGCCACAAGGAGCAAACCAGGACGCACGTCTTCGAGCACGAGGCACTGCGCGAGGGCTGCGTCACCTGCCACAACCCGCACGGCTCGGTAAACCGTGGCATGCTGGTGCAGCGCGATGCTAACCTGTGTCTGCGGTGTCATGCTCAGGTGCAGACCGGTGCAGACCGTGTGTTTATTGGCAAGATGGACCATACTGGCCTGTTGCGAAACGGCACCTGTTGGTCAGCCGGCTGCCATTCGGCTGTGCACGGTTCCAACTTCAGCCCACGGCTCCTGTATTGATGCGCCTGCTGTTTGTCATTTCATTTTGTTCAGTGGCCGGTGTAGCGGCGGAGACGGTGGACGTGAGCGACTTGCCGCGACCGGTAGAACGAAGGGTGGATTTTGCTACTGAAATTCAACCGATTTTCGACCGTTCTTGTTTGAAGTGCCATGGCCAACAAAGGCCCAAGAGCGGCTATCAAATGACCAGCCGCAGCTTGTCGATTATGGGGGGGGATTTGGGTGCCGCCATCCATCCCGGCGATAGCGCCCGGAGTCCGTTGGTGCATTACATCGCCGGGCTGGTGGAGGACATGGAGATGCCGCCGGAAGGCAAGGCACCGGTATTGAGCCGGGATGAGATTGCGCTGGTACGCGGCTGGATCGATCAGGGGGCGGATTGGTCGACACCGGAGACCACTGTCACCGTGGAGCCTTACATGCGCTGGATAACGCTTGATGGCAACGCCTCAGTTTTTCGTCAGCATTGGGGCATGACAGAAGGGACTTCGATCGGGCTTGACCAAGTGACGCTCACAGGACAGACGGAGGCAGGCAGCATGGTCGAACTCGACGGTCGATACCTCGGCGGAGACGAGGATCACCTGACGCGACTGTATCTGGAGCTTCCCGGATTGGGTTACGTCGAGACCGGCTATGAGTCGTGGCGTGAGTTTGGCATGGACACGGGGGGGCATCTTGACGGCATGGAGTTGTCCCCGTTCCGCTTGGCCAAGGGGCCGTATCTGGATCACGAGCGACTGTGGATGTCTGCCGGCTTGGCTAAGCCGGATGCGCCCACACTTGATTTCTCGTACGAGCAACTCAACCGGCAGGGTCGCCTGGCCACGCAGCAATGGGGCGGAGTGCCGGTGGGCGATTTTGATTCACGCGCCATCCATCCCGCGACCAAGCGCATCGACGAACAGGTGCACCGCATCTCACTCCGGGCGGAACACGAGATTGGCGAAACGTTGATCGAGGATGTGCTGACGATTGAATTTGGTGACACCACAACCAGCCGGGGGCACGCCGAGTTTTCGAGTCTGCCGGAACCCGGTTCGTTGCCGGATTATCTCACGCAAATCGACGAGTCGAATGAATTTAAACGCGGCTCAAACTCGCTGAGAATGACACGACGGTTGAAAGACTGGTGGCACTTTTCCTTGGGGCACCATTTCGCCAAGTTTGACAGCACCGGCAGTCTAGATGTGGTGTCACTCTCTCCCGGTAACCCGGGCGAGGCACCTTGGCAGAGGGATCGTGCGAACGCCATTCGTACGAAGCAGCGCTCCCACTTTGTCAACGCCACCTCGTTGATGAAGCCGGCCAAGTTTTTGACGTTTAGCAGTGGAGTGCAGGGCGAATCGACCCGTCGACAAGGGGCGGCCAGCGGCCTGTCACTGGGGACATCCCCGGCGCGCTTTGCATCCGGTCTCGACCGCACCGGCCTCGAGGGCAATACGCAGCTCACTTATACGGGGTTGCGGCACACCGTTCTCACGTTGGGCACACGACTGCGCGAGGAGCGCACCGACCACCGGGAGGACGGCCACATAGACAGCGACTGGGGCGCGAACGGATTCATGCGCGATAGCGACGAGGAGGGCCGGTTGGCTGAGCACCAATTCGGTTTCGCTTGGTCGCCCAACACCGACTGGATGGTTCGCGGTGGGTATCGTTGGAGGGATTCACGCAGTCACTTCGATCATCTTTTGGACGACGATTTGAGTGATGAGCCGGGGAACGGTTATCCGGCGTTCGTTAATTTTCGGCAGGGCAGGGGTGATGTCTTCGACATCGGGGTGACTTGGCGCGGCTACGCGAAGTTGGTGCCGAGTTTTCGCTGGGAACGTCACCGCACCGATTACCGATTGGGCACCCCGGCATTTGATGAGCCGTGGGGCGGCCCGCGCTATGCGGGAGGCCGCCACCTTTCGGGCGAACAGCAGTCGGATGTATTTAGTTTTTCGTACACCTCACGACCGATGCCCCGCCTCGTCGCGACCACCAGCGTGGGTTACACCGACACGTGGTCAGGCACGATCGAGTCTGAGGCAATTGGCCTGCATCCCTACGAGGGGGATGTCTGGTTTTACGTCGGCCACCTCAGTTACGCGTTCAATCCGAACACCGACCTGATCTTCACACGCTCGTATTATCGCGCTGACTACGGTGATTCCAATTTGCCCGGCGCAATCGCCTACGGGTTGGACGCCGAGCGATACGGCATCACGCTTGGCCTACGCCACCGGCTGGGAGAGGCGGCGGTGTTCAACTTCCAGTACGGCTGGTTCAACAATGACGAACCAAGCGCGAATGGGGCGAACGATTACAAGGCCCACATGCTCCTCGCTTCGCTGAGCATCGATATCAATTAACCGTTCCTAACTTTTGGTGTGCGCCGGCAGAGCGAAGCGCCGACGGCGCTTTCAACCGCGCACCGAGAACCGAAAAACTGTTCAACCGAATAGCGGTGTCGCGCTGCGCTTGCCACCGCATTCCAAAGATCGTTTGGCCAAGCGCTTGGCTTGTTCAGTTAATCCGCATACTCCAACTGCTCGTTGATGTACGGCAGGTAGACGGCACGAATCTGGTTGGCGAGGTTGGTTGCCGCAGATTCCGAACGCCACGCGACGAGCCCCTTCTCCGATTCGTTTTCCGAGGTGGACGGGTCGTCCAGCGGCGAGACCCGTTCGAAGTACTTCTTGGCTGCTGCGTAATCCTTGATGTGCATCTTGTGCCAGGCGATGTAGGCCACAGTCATGTAGCCGTTCGGATCCAGCTGTTCTGCCTTGGTAAACATTTTCTCCGCCTCCTCGGATTGATTCAACTGATCGAGCGCCATGCCCAGTCGCGCGTGAGAATAGGCGTCGTGAGGGTTCAGCCGGATCGCCTTTCTCAACCACGAGGCGGCCTTGTCAAGGTGGCTCCGCTTGGCCGCGAAGCGCGACTCCATCGCGTGGCGCCGATGAATCTCCCCAAGCGAGGCGGCTGTTTTTGGATTGTTTGGCTCCAGCTCCATAGCCCGTTCCAGTTGGGTAACCTGCTCGGGGAACGACTTGGCCTCCTGCGAGGCCGTGAGCGCTCCGTGCTCCTTCGCTTGGCCAAGCGCTTGGCCAAGCAGCAGCAGGGAAAGTGCGCCAACGAGCAACGTTAGCACCAGTCGTTGAGGCACCTTCAGTGGTACCCAGTATCTTTCCGTGGCGAACCGGATGAACGCAGTCAGCAGCGCGGCGAGCGTCGTGGCCAGCATCGCGTTGGAGGGGATGTGCAGATTAAAGTCCACAAACGAATGTAGTCCTAGTGCCCCAAGGCCAAGCGTGCTGCCCAGCACGAACGCTGCGCGGTTGCTGGTCTTGGCCGAGAGATCACTCGAGGTGCGCTGTGAATATTTCCAGCTCCTGATGATGACAAACGTCAAGGTGCCCAGCCAGACACCGGCCAGCAGCAGGCCGATCAAACCCCAGTCCACCAGCAGGTTAAGATAGTCGTTGTGCACACGCACCGGGCGGGATTGCAGGTTTGTGGGTCGGTGCTCAGGAAACCGGTGATCAAAATGAGCGGGGCCGACGCCCAGTAGCTTTTCCTCCTTCCACACATTCGCTGCCGCGCTCCAAAGCTGCGTGCGCGAACCCACATGCTCCGGCGTGCCCGGGGTGCTCACGCGGCTAATACGGCTCTGGGCAAAATCCGATTTCACGAAAAACAGGCTGATTATCCCGAGCACCACGCAGGTCAGGATAATGCCCTTGAGCCGGAACTGCTTCCGCAGGCCGAGAATCACGACCAGCGACAGCAACATCAACGCCGTGGAAATCCACGCGCCGCGCGACATGCTAACTGCCACGCCTCCGAGCAGCATCAACGCCGAATAGCCGAGTAAAATGCGCATCGGTTGGCTGATGCGTCCGGTCAATACCGAGGCCAGACACAGCGGCAGCAGCATACCGAGAAAGCCGGCAAAATGATTTGGATTAATGAACGTGCCGGAGCCGCGCCCCGTATACTGCGACGGCCGGGTGAAATGCCACACGCTCTCCGAGCCGGCGATTACCTGTACCAGCCCGTAGATGGCGATCCCGGTTCCGCCCATAAGCATCACGTAGAGTACCAGTTGAGTGCAGTCTGACTTGTGTAGATTGTTTAGCACCACGAGGAAAAGCAGCGCATACAGCACCAGTCGAAGCACCTCCCTGCGCGCCGTGTATTCCACGTCCGCCTGCATGTAGTGAAATGCGGCGTATCCGAGAAAAAGCAACATCGGCCAGACGACTGGAGGCAGCAGGAGCCGTTTGTGGTTGGGGTCCACCCAGATCCGCACCAGCCAAAGGATACCGGCTGTGGCCACCAACGTCTCCACGATGGCGAATTCCAGCGTGCGCACCGCCCCCGTAGCCAGCGCGGAGAATAGCAGAGCGGCAAGCACCAACCCCAAAATCCCCTTCTCAAAAATGTTGTCTAGCGTCTTCCGATCCACGGGAAGGGGCAGTGAAATGAAACAACATCAGTTTGTAAACAAAGAACCCAAATGAATTTGCACGAAGAGCCTTGGCAGGTTGGTGACCAAGCGGACTCGCAGGCTCGTCCCTCCGAATGAACCTAAGCGCAAAAATGGAGGGACAAGCCTGCGAGTCCGCAATAAAAAACAGAAGAGATATCTTAGCTTTTTTTACACAAGCGCTTGGCCTATGGAGGGACTTTGCCTTTGCGCTTGGCCAAGCGGAGCGGTAGCTTGGCGCGCATGAAGACCAAGGCAGCCGTCCTTCGACAGATGGAATTGCCCCGACCGTACGTGGAGTCGCGCCCGCTCTCGATCGAGGAGGTGGAACTCGACGGCCCCGGAGAAAACGAGGTGCTGGTGCAGGTGGCCGGCGCGGGATTGTGCCACTCCGATCTTTCGGTGATCAACGGCTCGCGCCCGCGCCCGGTGCCGATGGTGATGGGGCACGAGGCGGCCGGGATCGTCCGCGACGTGGGTTCCGGGGTGAAGGGGTTGAAGCCGGATGATCACGTGGTGTTTTCCTTCGTGCCGTGCTGTGGCTGCTGCCCGATGTGCGCGGTCGGCCGGGCGCCGTTGTGCGAACCGGCCTACGAGGCGGCGATCACCGGCCAACTGCTGCACGGTGGGCGGCGCTTCACCGTGGGCGACGGGTCTGAGGTGAACCATCATCAGGGCGTGTCCGGCTACTCGGAGTACACCGTGGCAGTGCCGGAGTCGCTGGTGAAGATCGACAAGTCTTACCCGATTGACGTGGCCACGCTGTTCGGCTGCGCGATCATGACC
>WTHH01000490.1 GCA_011523195.1 Verrucomicrobiales bacterium | reverse complement strand
CATCAGGAAGTTGCCCCTCACGTTTTGGTGTACACGTGCCTCAAAGTTTCGATTGCCGGACAACACCGAGGCGGCGACCAGGTTATTTTCGAGAATCGCCTTTTCCACCTCTGCATCCAATGGCCCGGAGTTGCCGATGCAGGTCGTGCATCCGTAGCCCACCAGGTTGAAACCAAGTTGGTCGAGGTACGGTTGCAGGCCGGTTTTCTCCAAATAATCACTCACAACCCGCGAGCCGGGACCAAGCGATGCCTTCACAAGTGGAGAAACTTTCAATCCCTTCTCGACCGCTTTTTTCGCCAGCAACCCTGCTGCCAGCATAACGCTTGGGTTGGAGGTGTTCGTGCAACTCGTGATTGCAGCGATGACAACGTCACCGTGGCCAAGCGGAGCCGATCCGTCCTCGGTCGGCACATCCGCTTTTACTGAGGTAAGATTACCTGCATCACGGCCGAAGCCACCACCGGCAACCGGTGTTGAGAACAGTTCCTCAAACTTGGCGCCAAGCGACGGCACCTCGATTCGGTCCTGCGGACGCCGCGGTCCGGCAACGCTTGGCTGGATCGTGGCCAAGTCGAGCTTGAGACTGACGGAGTAATCCACATCCCCCTCGCTTGGGATGCCAAACAGCCCCTGCGCCTTGTAGTAATTTGCGTACGTGGTGCAATGCTCCTCCGATCGGCCTGTGGCTCGAAGGTAATTGACTGTCTCATCGTCGATCGGGAAAAAGCCCATCGTCGCCCCGTACTCGGGAGCCATGTTGGCAATAGTCGCACGATCGGTGAGCGGCAGGTCTTTGGCGCCCTGCCCGTAAAACTCGACGAACTTCCCTACCACTTTGGCTTCACGCAGCATCTCAGTCACGGTCAACGCAAGGTCGGTCGCGGTGACGCCTTCGCGCAAGGAACCTTCCATCTGCACACCTACGACATCTGGCGTCAGAAAATAAACCGGTTGCCCAAGCATCCCGGCCTCCGCCTCGATACCTCCCACACCCCAGCCTACGATGCCAAGTCCGTTGATCATCGTCGTGTGTGAATCGGTGCCGACCAGCGTATCCGGATAATAGATACCATCCGCGTTGGCGAGCACGCCGCGCGCGAGGTATTCGAGGTTGACCTGATGCACGATGCCGATGCCTGGCGGCACGACCTTGAAGGTGTCAAACGCCTGCATTCCCCACTTGAGAAACTGGTATCGCTCGCGGTTGCGCTTGAACTCCAACTCCAGGTTTTTATCCATCGCATCCTCGGAACCCGCGAAGTCCACCTGTACCGAGTGATCCACCACAAGATCCACTGGCACAAGAGGCTCGATAATTTTTGGATCCTTCCCCAAGCGCTGCACGGCAGAGCGCATCGCAGCCAAGTCAACCAACAACGGCACGCCGGTAAAATCCTGCAGGACGATTCGCGCCACGGTGAACGGAATCTCCTCCGTGCGCTGCGCATTTGGCTGCCACGCAGCGAGCTGACGGATATTCTCCTCCGTCACCTTTTGCCCGTCGAAATTCCGCAGCACCGACTCCAACACCAGACGAATGCACGCCGGGAGACGGGAAACATCCCCCAACCCCGCCTCTGCCAACGCCGGTAGCGAATAGAATTTACCCTCCTTGCCGTTGCCGAGGTCAAACGACTGTAGCGAGTTAAATGTATTATGACTCATGAAAAATAGCTCCAAGCGACTGGGTCGCGTTGTCACAAGAGAATGAATCGCCGTCGACTCGATGTCAACGGCTCCGCTTGGCCAAGCGCTTGACCAAGATTACGCCACGAAAATCCGCTTGAAATGGCGGTCGTACAGATTCTCCGTCACGTTACGCCCCACGACCTTCGCGTTGGCCTTCAACAGGTCGGTGTATCGCGTGCCCTCTTTTGCCGCTAGCTTGAAGGCGATGTGCAGCAGTTGCCGGAAATGTTGATTGAACTCCGGATGATCCTGCACATGGCGTAAAGCATTGGCATACTGGTCCCCACTCCAGCCGTTCACCGTCTCGGCACTGGGCAACCTATCCGCGTCGATGTCAATCACCGAGGCGTACGGCCCGCAGAGCGCATCCACGTTTTCCAGGGCCTTGGCATAGATCTCCTTGGCCAGTGCCAAACCCTCACCTCCCGCCTCAGCCAAGCCGATGAGTTCCTCGAGCCAAGTAGTGCCAGCGGTTTTGAGGTGCACCCCGGCACCGGTACGCCGTAGCGCCGTTCCGATGATCGGGTAAATGGAAAACTTGTCGCTGCCGCTGTGGACGCTGAGCTTCAGGTTCTCAGGCAGACCATACTTGGTCACCGCATAAGCGATCACCGCAAGGTCGTCATTAAACTCCTTTTCAAACTGCGCGAGGTCACCAACGTAATCGACCCCCTTGTTAAATCGGCCGGTAAACTTAGGCGCGACGGTCTGCAGCTTCACCCCTTCATCGGCCAATGCAGCAAGGATGATCAGCAACTCCGGCGGCGTCTGCGGCGCATCGGTTTCATCCATTGAAACCTCGGCGATGAATTCGCCCTTGCTCGACTCTATGTGCCGATAAATTTTCGCAGCCGCCTGCACCGCGAACAGGTATTTCCCAGCCACTTCCCCCACGTATTCCCGCGAAATATCAAACGGCTGGTCAATGCCCTCGATCGACACGCTACCGATCAACTCCGGATGGCGCTCAACGAACGCAGACACCGCATCCCCCTCGGCCGACTGCCCGATAAAGTCGGCGACGTCGATCGTAAAAAAATCCGAGCACGCAAGGTACTTGTCCACCGTGTCCATGTTGATGTGGTCGGCGTCCACGTGCCAACCCTTTTGCCAAGCAAGCTCCTCGACCGCCACCTTGGCCGCGTCGTACACACTCTGCGGCTCCGACCCTATAAAACTGTGTTCGCGGTTTGATTTGTTCCAAACCGGCACCACGTCGATGCCGTCTTTGGCAAGCTGCACACAGGCCTGAAGCTGCGCCTTGGCCTGATGGGCAAACCGGTCGCCCACCCCGATGGTGTATTTTTCCAAAATCAACATTCCGAAAGGCAGAAGAAGTTAAGGGAAGCCCCGAGCCGAAACAAACAAAATGCCCTTGGCCAAGCGCAGATGTCGGTTTGACTTGGTGGGCGCTTGGCCGGTACACAAGCGGTATGCGATTTCTCTGTGCAATCCTGCTCTCAGTTTTCCCTGCGCTTGGGCAAGCGGCCGCAGCTGAAAAACCGAATATCATCGTCATCATGGCCGACGACCTTGGCTACGGAGACATTGGCTGTTATGGGGCCAAGCCGAAGAATCTCAAGACGCCTCACATCGATAAACTGGCCGCCAACGGACTGAGGTTCACAAGCGGCTATTGCTCGGCATCAACC
>WTHH01000572.1 GCA_011523195.1 Verrucomicrobiales bacterium | reverse complement strand
GCGGTGGAGCATGGATTGCTCGCCGAACCGGCTGCGGAGTTGAACGCCTTTTTTAATCATTGGATTACCAACGACCTGCCACTGGTGACGGTGAAGGCGGCGATGACGCTCGACGGAAAAATCGCCACGGCCAGCGGCGAATCCAAATGGATCACCGGCCCTTCGGCCCGGCGGGAGGGCATGAAGCTTCGTCACGAGGCCGATGCTATTGTCTTGGGTGTCAACACGATCCTTGCCGATGATCCCTCGCTGACTGTCCGCGATATTCGGCGACCCAAGCCGGAGTGGCGCGGCCCGGAGCTTCGTCGCATCGTGCTCGATCCCCGAGCCCGGATACCTCTCGATGCCAGAGTGCTCAATGATGAATTGGCTCCGGCCACGACTGTGGTCGTCTCGGCCGATGCCCCGGCCAAGCGCTTGGCCAAGCTCAAGGGCAGGTGCGGGGTGATGACCTGCCGCTTGGCCAAGCGGGGGTTTCAGTTGAGGATGCTACTCAAGCGCTTGGCCAAGCAGGACGTCACGAGTCTGCTGGTCGAGGGCGGGGGCGAAACCAACGCCGCGTTCGTCGAGGCTGGGCTTGTGGATCGGGTGACCTTCTTTTATGCACCCAAAATTCTTGGCGGCCGCGATGCACGCACCGGGGTGGCTGGCGAGGGGTTGCCGCTGGCGGCCGGGTTGCCGCTGGAAAAAATCCGCTGGCGAAATCTTGGCCCCGACCTGATGCTCACCGCGCGCGTCGCCCGCGCCTGACACAACATGTTCACCGGACTGGTTGAGGAAACAGGGACAATCACCGCGATCGAGCACGGCAGGGATTCCGTGACACTCGCGGTGGCCGCCGATGTTTGTCTCGGCGACACGCAGGTCGGTGACAGCATCGCGGTGAACGGTTGTTGTCTCACCGCGACCAAGATCACCCGGCGCGGTAAGTCTAGGGGTTTTGAATTTAACCTGCTGCGGGAGAGCTGGGATGTGACCAACTTCAGTGCGTTGAAGCGCGGCTCGGTGGTGAATCTCGAGCGTGCGTTGGCGCTTGGCCAACGGATGGGGGGGCACTTCGTTACCGGCCACGTCGATGCGGTCGGCAGGATTCGTAAGTGGGAAAAACAGGGCAAGGACTGGCTGCTGGATGTGGACACGCCGCCGGTGTTGATTAGCGGTTTCGTGCCAAAAGGCTCGGTGACGGTGGACGGCATCAGCCTCACGGTGGCGAAGCTACGCAAGCGCGGCTTTGCTGTTTGGATCATCCCGCACACGCGGAAGGTGACCAACCTCCGCACCCGCAAGGTCGGCGATCCGGTCAACCTCGAGACTGACCTGCTCGGTAAATATGTGCTGCGTCAGTTGAACCGGTAGTTGGCTCGCCGTTACTTCCCCATATTTTTTTGGCGGTAGCGGATGTAGTCGCGGGGGACGCCGAGGAGGCGGGCGGCGGCGGAGACATTCCCGCCGGACTGTGCGATGGCGCGCTGGATGATTTCGTTGATGGTGCCCTCGAGTGAAAAACCCTCCGGCGGAAATTCAAATCCGGCGTTGAGCAATCCATCACCGTTGCCGGTCGGATTTGTTGTTTCATTGCCGCCAGGCAGGGCGGCGAATTCCCATTCATCCCCGTCCTCGAACACGATCGTTCGCTCCAGTTCGTGGCTGAGTTCGCGGACGTTTCCGTGCCACGCATGTCCCAGCAGCCGCGCCCTGCCGGAGGGGCTGATTGGCTTCGGCGCAAGGCGGTGACGTTGGCAGAGTTGCGTCAGCAGATGCTCCGCGAGTGTCAGGATGTCGTCTCCACGATCGCGCAGAGGTGGAATTTTTAGTCGGAACAAACTGAGCCGGTGATGGAGGTCGTCGCGAAATTCACCCGCCTCCACCGCTTGTCCAAGTTCGCGGTTGCTGGCGGCGATGATGCGGACGTCAACGTCGATCTCCCGGTTGCCGCCCAGTCGCCGGATGCGCCGGTCCTCGATAGCCTTGAGCACCTTGGCCTGCAGGCCAAGCGACAGGCTGGCCAGTTCGTCGAGGAACAGCGTGCCGCCCTTGGCCGCCTCGAACAGGCCCATGCGCGCCGATTTGGCATCGGTGAATGCACCGCGCTCGTGGCCAAACAGTTCCGACTCGGCGAGACTCTCCGGCAGCGCGGGGCAGTTGACCTCGACCAGTGGACCGGCGGCGCGAGGGCCGTGGTGGTGCAGCCAGCGGGCAATGCTGGTTTTGCCGGTGCCGGTTTCGCCCTCGATCAACACCGGGGAAAGGTTCGTGCCGAGCCGCTCGTCCGCGGCGATGATTTTGTCGAGTTGCTGACGAAAACCGGACAGCGCGTCGCCGAAAAAAATCTGTTTACCGGTCGCGTCGGGGTTGCGGCGTTCATGCTCGGCGAGGCGGGCGGACTGGCGGCTGGCCTTGGCACGCTGCAGGATCATCGGCAGCACGTTGGGGTCGACTGGCTTTTGCAGGTAATCCTGTGCGCCGTTACGGATTGCCTCGACCGCGCCCTGCACGCCGCCCTCGGCGGTGCAGACAACCACGGCTGTGTTGGGGGAAAAGACCCCATCGCTGAGCAGGTCAGTGCCCAGCCCGTCGGGCAGGTTGATGTCGAGCAGCGCGAAGTCGAACGGTAGGGAGGCGATCATCCGGCGCGCCTCGTCGACGGTGCCGACGGCGGTCACGTCCGCCTCGTGTTGCTCGAGCACGGCCGCCACCTGTTTTCTCAGCAGCAGTTCGTCCTCCAGCACCAGCACGCTTGCGCTTCTCAGGGCTGTCTCCGTCACGCCCCCAATGTCGGTGAGCTTGGCCAAGGCGACCATAAAAAAATATCGTCTGGCCAGGCGCCGATTCTTGTCTCCCGCTTGGCCAAGCGATAGGCTGCCTCCCTATATTTCAAAGCGATGAATCGTAAATGGATCACTGTCTGCCTGCTGGGATTGTTGATTTGCATCCCGTTATCCCAGCTCGTGATTGGTATGGTGGGAATGAACCGGACGATTATCATCGCGGGCGGGCCGGAGCAGGGCCTCTATCGGCCGCTGGCATTGAGCCTGCAAAAGGCGCTGACCCGGCTTGGCCGAAAGTCGGAGGTGCGGACGACGGAGGGGACGCTGGAAAACCTGAAGCTGGTGGCCGAGGGGAAGGCGGATTTTGCGTTGTTCCAGCCGGGCGCCTACGAGGGGTTGAAACGATTCGAACCGGAGCTGTTGCAGGGTGAATCGAGGCGGATCGATACAACCGGACTCGAGCAGGTGGCGTTTGTGGCCAACCTGTACTCGCAGCCGTTGCACATCGCTGTCCGGGAGGGGAGCGGCATTGCGTCGCTAACCGACCTGAAGGGGAAACGCGTCAACGTTGGGGTGAAA
>WTHH01000134.1 GCA_011523195.1 Verrucomicrobiales bacterium | reverse complement strand
GTGCGTCACCACCACGCCCAACCGGCCCGGACTCAACGAATCCTTTGCCGGCCAGCAGCAGTCCTTCCTGAAGGATCGATACGCCACCAAGATTCAGATCGTTTTCGGCGGAGACGCGAATGTCCCCGGTGCGGCTACTGTTTTTTGAGTGGGTGAAAAAGCTCAGGCTGGTGGCGACCGTCTTGGGCAAACCATCATCGATCTTATGCCCGAGGCTGACGTCACGGCCGGTGATCGAGATGGCACCGTAGTCTTCTCCAACAACCAGACCGGCGTCGTTACGCGCCTCATTGATCAGCCGGCCCATCGGCGCTGAAACCTGATTTCCGGCGATTGAAATGGACGATGTCGGCCCCTGATAGGCGATCATTTGCACGCCACTGGCGCGATCGAAATCCGGGCCATCCAACACTACGCTTGGTGCGATCAATGAAACGGGCGACAGACCGCCATCACCGTACGAGGCGGCATCGACAAACGCCCCTTCCGTGCCGCGAATGCTATCTGTCATCGAGATGGAAACCGCACCGGCCCTGCCGTTGACGTTGACTACCGGAAACGAGAGGGACTCGATAACTCCACCATTTGCCACGAATGAACCACCGGAAATTTCAACCGCTCCGCCCTGCCCTCCCGAGGCGACCGTCCGGATGTTCCCGGCATTCAAATTTAACGTGTCAGCCTCAATCTGAATTGTGCCGCCGATGCCTCCCTCCGGGCTGGACGTCCCGACGACGCTCCCTCCGGAGAGGTTCAAACTGCCGACATCGAGGCGTAATGGTGAGCCGTCGGTGGTCATCGCCGAGGCGCCGCTGCGGAAACTCACATCCCCACCGACGAGCGACAGGTTCGCTTGGCCAAGCGTCGTGCCGATGACGTCGATTGCACCTGCATCACCTCCGACAAATCGTACCGGCGCCTTACCGGGCAACGCATCAGCCGCAGTTTGCAAATTCACGCTGCTGCCACCGTTGAACTCTACCGTGCTCCCGGTGAAAAGCGTCAGCGCCCCCACGCTCTCAAACTGAGCGTTCGGCCCGACTGTAAACCCGCTTGGGTTCATCAAGATCAAATCGCCCTGCTTGGCCCCGAGATCAACCGTACCATCCAGCACGGACGACTCGCCGCCGGTCACGCGGGTCAGAACCCGTTTTTGGTCGGCACCCAATTCGCCGAAAGCCAAGCGGTCGCCCCCTCGCAATTCCAGCTTGGCCAAGCTGTAGTAGACATTCTCGCCCTTGGCTAAGCCGTACGAACTGTCGATCATACCACCGGTAATGTTCGCCGCATCACCCAGGGTATCGTCGATCGCTATCGCCGTCTTTTGCGCTTGGCCAAGCGGGGCATCGACGCCGCCAATCCAGCTATCGGTCAGCAGCATTGACCCCGTAGCATTAATCTTGGTTATGCCGACGTCACCAACACCGCGAACGGTGGTGTTGACCACACTCGACTTGACCATTAGTGAACCTCCCTCGATTAAAATATCGTTACCGTTCACAGCCGGATCAACCGTGTTCATCCCGATGGAGTTCAGCTCAGAATCCAGAATTGTTACCGAGTTGGCACCGCGTAGTGAGAGGTTACCGGCACCGCCTGCGACCTCATCGAGCATGGTCAGTTGGTTGTTTCTGAACTCAACCACAAGAGCCTCAAACTCGAATTCATGATGTGCCCCGCCGGTAATCGTGTGGCTACCTAGGCGACTGTTCGCGATGACGAGTTGCTGCCCACCCTTGACCGATAGGCCAAGGGTTGTCTCCAAACCGTCAGCCTGCCAGTCGGTGATCGAGTCCAGCGAAATACCGTCCAGCGAAACCACCCGGCCACCAAGCTTAATTGCGCCATTATGCATCTCGATGTGTGTGCCGGTTCGCGCAACGAGAGTGCTCTCGGCGTTCAGCGACATCGTCCCATGGCCGGAAAGGAACACAGGCTCATCCCCATCGCGCAGATAACGGGCGCCCTGATTGTAAACCTCAGAAAAATAGCCTACATGCTCGAGCCTGGATCCATTAAGTTCGATACTAGTAGCAGAAAGGGAAACATTCGCTCGGTCCGATGCAGCACCCTCAACTGAAGCTGAGATGGTGGAATTGTTGATCTGTAGGATGCTGTCGACATCGATATTCACCCCCCCCACCTCGACGCCTTCCGGCACCAGCCCGGCGGGCAAATCTATCTTGGCGTTGTTTTGCAGGCGCATGTTCGCTGCAGTGATGTCGATGCTCCCAACTGCCACATTGTTCTGATCGTGTTTGTAATATCCGCGAGTGCTGATCGTGTTCCGATCGACGATCAGGTTGCGCGTGACGTCGAGCTTAATTGCACCCTGGTAAACTTCTCTGACTCCGTCCTTCTGTAGCACGATCCCTCCGGTGCCGAACATCTGCACGTCTCCCGCCGTGATATCGATTAAGCGGGGATCATGCGGCCCCCCATAAATGCCACTGGAGTAATTCGCGTTGGGTTCTCCGATTTTCAACAGGCCGGTCACGTCGATGTCAATCTCGTCGGCCCGCAAACCGGCAGCATCGATCGACAGACTACCTGCCTGCACCGTCATTTTACTAGCTGTATTCCCTGCATAATCGGTCAGGTAAACCTCGCCGTTGGACTCAATGTCGAAGTTGTTCGCGATATCCAGGTTCATCGCGCCGCCGTAAGGAGTGAAAAGCTTGAAATCACTTTCCCACTCGCCCTCTGCGATGGTGGCGCTACGGGCCTTCAGGTTTAGATGGCCCACCTGTTGCCCCTCGGGAAAGCTCACCACTGCATCGGGGTTTTGAAGCCGATCAATCCCTACCTGCACGCGGCTCTCGCCCGACAGGACGAAGTCACCGGTCAACTTCATGTCGATTCCGAGTCCTGCGTCGAGTTGGGATCGCCCGCCTACGAGGACGTTTCGCCCGGTGAGAGCCAAAGTACTTGGCTCGAGCATGTTGCCGGTGATCTCGCTGTTGTTAACCAGTTTAAAGTCCCGGGCCAGATTGATGGCCGCCTCGTCCTCATATCGGATTGTGCTTTGAAAAACCTCCAGCACAGGCGAGTCAATCTCCAGCGAATCCGAGTTCCATGCACTGTTCGCACTTAATTTCATACCACTACCAAGGGTAACCTCAGATTGTTGCGCCTCTACCAAACTACCCTCGACGATAGCCACCTCACCGGACACGCTCAAACCCGCCCCGGAGAAAAGATAGCTCTGCTTGGCCAAACTGATCCCATTTTGAGCTAAAACATTGATCCCGGACTCCGCAGGCTCGGCTAACAATCCTGAGCCGAGTAGTACCCGGGCGTTTTCGAGAATTGCCGTGCCCGTACGCAGTGAAATGTTCCCAGAGTTTCCAAGCTCACCGATCTCGTTC
>WTHH01000353.1 GCA_011523195.1 Verrucomicrobiales bacterium | reverse complement strand
GATCAATACAAGTTTTACACCGGGGCAAACTCTCCGCTTGGGAGTGCCTCCAAGACTCGTGTGGGCGAGCACCTCGAGCGAATCCGTGAGTATGAGTTGCGCGCCTTCGAGATGAAACATCGCAACAGCGAAGGGCCGAAGCTGCCGCCTCGGTCCAAGGTGTTGCATGGAGGTCAAGCAGATCCCGGGGGTCAGGGCATCGACATCACACTGGAGGAATTGACCACCGAGTGGCACCTGATGGCCGACCTTTACGCTTTATCCGTTCAAATGGATCGTGTGCGGTTTGGTTCGATTACGTTCCTGGCTGCCGGTGAGCGTATTCGCTTGGTGGGCGACTACGAATACGATGGCCGGAAGATTTTTGAGTTCAACGATCCCAAGCAGTTGAATGCCTCGGGAGACCAGGGCTGCAGTCACGAGTGGTGGCACAAGTTCAGTGAGAAGAAACAGAACGAGCAACTTCGCGCCCATGCCCACATGAAAATGCGCGAGGTGGCCTATTTCCTCAATCGACTCGATTCGGAGAAGGAAGCCAACGGGAAGTCGATTCTGGAGAACTCGATGATCACCATCTCCACCGAGTCCGGCGATGGGCGTCACAACGATTCCAAGCGCGAACTCTCAGGAGTGTTCCACGCGATCACCGGCGCCAATGGCCGCTTCAAAACCGGTGAGATCATGGACGTCGGGGCTGAGGGGCTCGATGTATACAACACGATGGTGGGCGCGATGGGCGCCAAACATCGACTCGGCCCGGCCAAGCGCGAGCGTCGGCACGTCGGTTCGATCCTCGCCTAACGCTTGGCGAGCAGGCGTTGGTAAAGCTGATATTGGTCCTCGACCAGTCGCTCGACGGTAAACTTTTCCTTCACGAACGCCTGGCCCGATTGGCCAAGCGATTGCCGCAGGGCTTCGTCCTTGGCCAAGCGTACGAGACTGTCCTCCAGCTTGGCCAAGTCACCCGGGGGAATAAGCGCCCCGGTTTCTCCATCAAGGCAGACTTCTCCGGCTCCATCGCAGTCGAAAGCCACCACCGGCTTGCCCGCTGTCATCGCCTGCGGTAGGGCGCGGGGCAGACCTTCCCTGCGGGAGAGATGCACGAGGCAATCCATGACGCCCACGAGTGACGGGATATCTTTGGGCGGGACCAGGCCGGTGAACACGAAGTTTTCCTCGCAGCCGATGCGCTTGGCCAAGCGCTCGAAACTCTCCCGCCACAAACCGTCGCCCACGAGCAGAAACCGGATGTTGGGCACCCGCTTGGCCAAGCGGGGGGCAACGGCAAACAGGTCTTCGTGACCTTTTAACTCGAACAGTCTGGCGATTTTGCCAACCACAAAATCGTCGTTTAGCAGGCCAAGTTTCATTCGGATCGATGGAGCGTTCTCAGTGGCCAAGTAGGGCTCAAGTGGGAAGCCGCTGAAGATTTGAGTGTAGTCCTCACTGCTGCCAATTCCGGCGGCGAGATACTGGTCTCTCATCGCGTTGGCAACCGTGATGAAATGGTCGGTTCTCGATCCTGCAAATCGTTCGGCTTCGCTTAATAGGGCGTTGGCGATCCTCCCCTGAAATGGCCCGAAGGAAGGGCCGTGAATGGAATGGATTATCAGCGGAACTCCGGCTCGTTTTGCAGCCAGGCGACCGATGAGGCCGGCTTTGCCGCTGTGAGTGTGGACGATGTCGGGACGAAAGTTTTTGAACTCACGTACCAAGTGACGGTAGGCAAGAAAATCCCGGAGTGGATGAACCGGGCGGATGAGCGATGGAATCAGATGGAAAAGGCCCTCGATATCCTGGACGCCCGACTCGAGTGAACCCTCAGGGCCGATGGTGGGGCCAGAGTAAAGACGCACTGTGACATCCGCTTTTCGGTGAAGCCCGAAAACTGTTGCGACGGTGTTTTCCTGTGCACCGCCTATGATCAACCGGGTGATGACATGCGCCACGCGCATGGATTACGGAGTGGCACCCTGCGCCGCTCGAAGTTCTTCCACCCGTTTTTGGATCTGTTCCAGCTCGGTGGCCGGCACGGAATCCTGCTCGAGATACTTCAGGAACAACTCGTAATTCTTGAGTTCCTCGGCGGCGGAGTTTTGTGCCTCGGCAATCTGGGCGAATCGTAGGTACATGCGGGGATCGTTCGGGGTGAGGGATTGCAGTTTTTCGTAATCCTCTTTCGCTTTTGCGTACTGTTTGGTGGCCATGAAGGACTCTGCCCGATTGGCGAGCACTTCATGATTCCATTCATTCAATGCGAGCAGATTATCGAAGATGGGAATGGCGTTTTCGTGTTCCTTCATTTGCATGAAGATGGTTGCCTTTTGGTAAAGAAACTTTCCGGACTCGGGGTCGTTATCGAGGGCATCGTTGATATGCTTCAATGCCGTGTCGAATTCGCCTTTCTCAACAAGCACGGCTGCCAACTGGGATCGTATGTTCGCTTTTGCGCTGCCGCTTGAATCTTCAAACGCGGTCTCCAGAGCTCTAATAGCATCGTCGAATTTCTTGAGTTGCGCGAGTAGGAGGCCTCTTCCGACCTGGGCGTCGATGTCATTCGGGTTCTCCTTGATCCAAAGATCCAGAATGGGAAGTGCCTTCTCCGGCAGCTCGTTGTCCATGTAAAACCCCAGAAGAGTACGCAGGCCTGGCAGGGTGTCCATGTGGGGTTGTAGTTGCCCGGTTAAATAATTTTGTGCGGTCTCAAGGTCGTCTTGGAGGAGGCGAACTCCGGTCTCGATTTTGATTAGCCGCATCTCCTGTTCAATCTTGAACGGCTTGGCCTGTTTCATTGTGCGGAGCTTTTCGATGAATGGCTGCGTCTTGTCCGGCATGCCGTAGGTGACGAACATGTTGGCAACAAACAGAAGCGGCTCCGGATCAGTGGTGGTCAGTTCCGTCGCACGAACCAGTTCGTGATAGGCCTGGCGAATCTGGGATTGGCTTTCAAAAAACTGGCCAAGCAGCAAACAGGCGTTGGGTTCATCCAGCGGGCCGTACGTTTTTAATGTGTGATTGATTTGGGAAATCGAAAGCAGGTTTTGCTCGCTCAACATTTCAGCGAGATTTTCGGTGAACTCGATTTCCGGATTAGTATTGTTTTGCATCTCGAACAGATGCCGTAGGTTTGCCTGTGCTGTTATGTTGCCCCCGGGGCTTCCCTTGAACAATTCGTTGGCAGCACGGTACATCGCCTCTGCCTCGCTGGGACGGTTGCTTCGGGCCAGTTCCACTCCGCGTGCGTTTACGTTTCGGGACAGCCAACTCATGATGATGAGCGTATCCTGAAAGTTGGATTGCTGAAGGTCGCCGGCTTCGTCGGCCAAGTCGGAGAAGGTGGACTTAATCGATGCCAGTCGCTCAGTCTCC
>WTHH01000154.1 GCA_011523195.1 Verrucomicrobiales bacterium | reverse complement strand
GTCAGATTCATTAGGTGCAATTTCAGGCAAAGTAACCATGAGCGGAAAAGGCGTTTTCGGAGCTGTTGTCATCGCGGAGGATGAACACGGCAACATCGTGCAATCGACCGTGACCAAACCGAGTGGTGACTATGACATCGCACCGATCCCGCCCGGAAAATATCGGATGCGAGTCTCCCCGTTGCACTCGCCAGATGCAAATCAGCCATTGGTGCGCGATATCGATATTTCAATCGAACATCAAGGTGCGGAAGTAAATTTTCGCCCGTCGGATGCAACGGATGTTACCGTGACCGCTGGCGAGACAACGGACGCGGATTTTTCGGTTCGCGAGGGCAGTCCGGCTTTTTACATCAATGCAGTCCGGCCGGCCACGACCAAGGAAAACGTTTTTGAGTTGGCGTTCGAACCGTTTGCCATCGAACGAACCGGAGCGAAGCAGTTGATCGGCGTTTACTCCCCCAGTCTGCCGACAAGCTCTGCCAAGTTACGTATGACCGGGGACGGTCTGACCTACGGAAAAACAACCTACGATCAGGGTGTGTTCATCGGGTTCAACCTGATCACAGTTGAAATTACTGTCGCGAAAAATGCCATGCCGGGCGTACGTAGCCTGTTCGTGGAAAAAGGGAATGATCGAAGCTATCTAAACGGCTTCGTGGAGATTACCTCGGAGACGAATGATTACGATTTCGACGGTGTCGACGATGCCTGGCAGCGGGAGCATTTCCCGGTATTCGCGTCGGCTGCATCCCGCGCGGAGGCCGACCCCGATGGTGACGGATACACCAACAGTGAAGAACATGCGGCCGGCAACAATCCAAACGATGAAAGTTCGTTTCCGCAGCTGGAGATCAACAGCATCACGGTGAACGAAAACGGCACGACCATCCAGTGGGACAGTCTCTCCGGAAAACGCTACCAAGTCTGGAGTAAAAAAGATGTCGCCAAGGCAACATGGAAAAAAGTCGGTGAACCACAGACTGCACGCCGGGCTTTCACATTTTTCACTGATCCAAGCGAACGGGAGGAAATCCAATTCTACCGGGTACAGGCCCTGCCATGATTTTAATTAACATCGATGGACAGGATGAGCAGGATTTTGAAACACCTGAATTCCATTCATGTTAATTGAAAAACCGTTTCAGGTATCGACCGGTGTGGGAGCGCATGGTTTTGGTGATTGTTCCAGGTGGGCCTTGAGCGATGATTTCGCCTCCGCCCTCGCCCCCTTCCGGGCCGAGATCGATCACCCAATCCGCGGCGGCGATCAGGTCGAGATTGTGTTCGATGACCAACACCGTGTGGCCGGCATCGACCAGCCGCTGGATGACTCCGATCAACCGCCGTACGTCCGCCATGTGCAACCCGATCGTCGGTTCCTCGAGAATGAACAGGTTTTTTTTCGTCTCAGCCTTAAGGCGCGAACTGTCGCTCAAGCCGCTCAACAGGTGCGTCACCAGCCTGACACGCTGGGCCTCGCCACCGCTGAGCGTCGGGCTGGTCTGCCCCAGCTTGAGATAACCCAAGCCGGTGTCGCGCAGAGCCTTTAGCGCGCGGTGGATTTTCGGGATCGCCCCGAAAAACTCGGCCGCCTCTTCAACGCTCAACTCCAGCACATCGGCGATCGTTTTGCCGTTGTACAAAATATCCAACACCTCCGGACTGAACCGGTTGCCCTGACAGGTGTCACACTTCATGAAGGAGGGTGGGAGGAAATTCATCTCCAACTTCACCGTGCCGGCACCCTTGCATTCCGGGCAGCGGCCCTGCGCGCTGTTGAATGAAAACCGGGCCGGGCTGAATCCTCTCATTCGCGCCTCCGGCACCTGTGCAAATAGCTGCCGGATCGTGTCGAAAAAACCGACGTACGTGGCCGGCACCGACCTTGGTGTCCGGCCAATCGGCGACTGATCAACCTCGTGCACCGCCTTGATCCATTCCAAGCCCTCCAGCGATCGGTTGCCACGCTTGGCCTTGAGTGCCTCTTTTAACTCCAGAAGCACACACTCCCTCACCATTGTGCTTTTGCCGGAACCGCTGACACCACTGACGGCGACAAACCGGCCAAGCGGGATGGCCACGGAAAGGTTGTTCAAATTGTTCTTTCGCAGGTTTTTGAAAACCAACGATGGGGTTTTGTTTTTGCCACCGCGCTTGGCCAAGGGCGGATTCGTCGGTCGCGCTTGGCCAAGCGCTTGGCCGCCATCACGCTGCCGACCAAGCTCCAATCCGGTTACCGAGTTTTTGTTGCGCAGGATTTGTTTCAAGGTGCCGCTGGCGACCACCTCGCCCCCTTCCACCCCGGCGCCCGGGCCAAGATCGACGATGAAATCCGCGCGAGCCATCGTGTCCTCGTCATGCTCAACCACGACAACCGAATTGCCCCGTAAACGAAGTTTACCCAGCGCGTCCAGCAGCTGATGATTGTCGCGGGCATGCAGGCCGATGGTTGGCTCATCCAGCACATACAACGCACCGCTCAGGTTTGATCCCAACTGCGCAGCAAGGCGAATACGCTGGGCTTCGCCTCCGCTGAGCGTTGTCACCGAGCGGCCAAGCTGCAGGTAACCCAAGCCAACCTCGTTCAGAAAATTCAGGCGCGAGGCAATCTCCGGCAGGATGTCGCGCGCGATCTCCCCTCCCCGACCGCTCCATTTCAATCTGGCGAACAACTCGTCCGCAGCGGACACAGTCACCTGCGCAAAGGCATCGATGGTTGGCTCCGCATCAAACTGAACCCGGGCCGGTAACGCCAACGGCAGCCGAACGGAGCGCGCGAGTGGATTCAATCTCGAGCCATCGCAGTCGGGACAAATCTCGCGTTGATCTTCAAGCCACTCAAACCAGGTCTCCTCGACAGCTTCCTGCGCCTCGCCGCGATCCACCTCCGGCATGTCAAACGTCTCGCCAAACCCGCGGCATGTTGGACACCAGCCGCGCGGGGAGTTATAGCTGAAATCCTTTGGATCGAGTGGCGCGAACGACCGCCCACAGACGCCACAGGCATTACTCGTTGCGTGCACCGTCTCGCCGCCGGACTCGTCAACGGCAAATAACGTGCCTTGACCATGCCCAAGCGTTTCGGTGACGAGCGCTTCAAGTGCCTTGTCGCGTGTCGACTTGATCTGCCCAACCACAACCTCGACGTCGTGTTCGCGAAAACGATCCAGCCGCAGTGGCTGATCCGTGAAGAGAAATTCACCATCAGCCCGCACTTGTTTGTACCCGTGACGGTCGGCCCATTCGCCGACTTCGGAGTGAAAACCTTTGCGGTTGCGAATGCGCGGAGCAAGCAGACGTAGCGGGCCGCGCTTTTTGACCTGCTCGCGCAGGGCGCGCGTGAGTGAGTCGAGCGTCTGTGCCTGCAC
>WTHH01000409.1:2300-3373 GCA_011523195.1 Verrucomicrobiales bacterium | reverse complement strand
CGCTTGGCCAAGTGCTCGGACGGCGTTGCGTTTCACCCCGGCATCGGCACTGATGAGTGCGGCGCGCTTGGTTCCCTCGTCGAGTTCACCAAGGCCGTCGAGCGCCCAGAGGGCGTGGATGGCGCCGACCCCCTGGCCAAGCGCACGTTCGCGGAGTGCCTTGACGGCCTTTTTGTTTTTGCCATCGACGATCAGCCGCTGGGCGGTCTGCCGCCAGAACAGGTTGTCGCTGTCGAGCGCCTTGACGAGCTTGCGTGGGCCGGCCTTGGCCAAGGTCTTGATTTTTGACTTCGGCGCGCCATCCCAGATCACGCGGTAGATGCGGCCGTGTTGCCGGTCGCGGTTCGGGTTGATGTGGGCGTTGCCGCGACCGTTGCGGGCCGCGTAGCCGCCGCGCCCGACGCTCGGGGTGGGGTTGTGCTGGATGATGAAGTTGTACCAGTCGGCGATCCAGAGATGCCCGTCCGGGCCGACTTCGGCGACGATTGGCGAGAACCATTCGTCCGCACTGGCGACAAAGCTGTACCCGTTTTTCGCGGCATAACCGGCGCCGGTCGGGGTCATGTGATACGTGCCCAGCAGGTTGCCGGTCGGGGCACAAACGAAGGCGGTGCGGTTACGGTATTTTTCCGGGAACGCATCCGATGTGGCGAACGCGTGGCCGCAGCCGGCGGTGTAGGCGTTGAAGGCATCGACCTGTCGGATGTTCGGCGTGATCGGGTGAAACGCGCGCGAGTCGGCGATCATCTTCGCGCTCATATTGCGTTCGCCGCCGAACACCGTCGCCGGGATGCCGCCGAAAAACGTCGGGTTGTTGTTGGCGGTCGAGCCGAAGACGTCACCGGCGGCGTTGAAGCCAAGACCCCATGTGTTGTTGTTGAACTGGTGCAGAAACTCGATGTCCGAGGCGTCCGACTTGAAGCGAAACACGCCCATGCCGAAGTTGTGCTGCTTGCCACCGAGTGAGCCGTTGAAGCGGGCGTAGCCGACCGTGCCGTAGATCCAGTTGTCGAACCCGTAGCGCAGGTTGCTCGGGCCGGCGTGCGTGTCGCCCACACCCCAGCCGGTGAACA
>WTHH01000409.1:0-2200 GCA_011523195.1 Verrucomicrobiales bacterium | reverse complement strand
GCGAACAGCTCCATGCGGAAGCCGACCGGCACCTGCGTGTACTTCATGCTGTCCTCGGGCGAGAGCGGGAGCTGATACTGGAGCGGCTCGGGGCGGCGCTCGTAGTTCGGGATGTTGCCGCGCTTCTCGTACTTGAGAGGCGTCCGCTTGGCGATAAAGTTGTCATAACGCTTGCGGGCCTTGTTTCCGACCGACCACAGGATGCCGCTCTTGATGAGTTGGTGAAAATCGCTGTGGCTCCAGACGCGTTGGTCGTGGCCTGAGGCGGTGTAAAACACGCGGCCCTTGCCCTGAGTGCGCACCCACGTCCACGGCTCCGGCTTGGTGTGCGGGTCGCCCGGCATCGCCTCGCGCACCATCAGCACCGTGCGGTTTTCCGTGTTGTGATTGTTGTGAAAATAGGTCTCGTCCCAGGCGGTGAACTCCTTCACGTCCTTCATCGCGGGATGATCCGGCTTCACGATTTTGGCCGCGAACTCCGCCCCCTGATGGCTCTTGAACCGGCCGCCGACGAGCTTGTCGAACCCCGGCTCGTTGCCAAAGCACCAGCTCGCGCAGTGCACCGGCACGAAGCCGCCGCCGCCCTCGACGTAGTCCTTCAGGTTCTTCCACTGGTGCGGCTCGATCCGGCCGTGGTTGGCGTAGAGCAGCAGGGCGTCAAACTTGCCGAGATAGTCGGCGTCGCCCAGCGCCTCCTCGACCGAGGTGACGTAGTCGAAATAGATCGCATCCCGGCCAAGCGCGCGGGAGAGCATCGGGTAGTACAGGTTGGAGTTGTGATGCTCGCTCTCGTGGCCGAGGAACAAAACGCGGATTGGGCCGTCGTCGCCCTTGGCTTGGCTTGACAAGCCCGGCGCGGCAAAGGCGGCAGCGAGGCACAGCAGTGTCAGCAGTCTCATTTTCATGTCGTGAACGGCCGGGAAACTTAACGCCGCCACACGCCGGGGCAAGCCAAACAAGCGCTTGGCCAGGCAGGCGTCGCCTACCGCCGGACCATGTTTTTGAGGTAGTGCCGCGCCTTTTTGGGATCGATCCGGACGGGGCCGGCCGGGCTGGCTTCGCGCGGGCCAAAGGGGCACTTGGCCGGGGGTACCTCAAAAAAGTCGTTCTGTTTTTTCAGGGCAAACTGCGCGCCGGTCATGACGGTGTTTTCGCCGAACCGCTGCTCGATCACCTGCAGGGCGTCGTCGATCGCGCCCCAGCGCCCGGCGTCCGTGCTGCCCCACAGCATCGGCTGGGTGTCGAGGCGCTCCAGGCTGGAGAAGCCCAGACAGATCTGCCGGATCGGCTTGTGCGCCCCGCGCATCGACTCCCAGTAAAGTTGCTCGATGACCCCGCTGATGACGCTGTTGCGGAACTGCGGATGCCGGAATCGGTGCTGGCAGCCGGTGCGCTCGAAATCGCTGAATCGGATCGACACGAACGACTCGCGCGTCTGCAGCCCCTCGCGCCGCAGTTGGCCGGTCAACCGTGCCGCCTCGCTCAGCAGGAAAATCAGCCCCGCGTCGTAGTCCGGCTCGTCGACCGGCAGCGTGGTGTTGCTCGAGATCGTGGTGCGATCCTTCTCCTCCACCACGACCGGCTCGGTCCATTCGCCCCGGGCAAAGAGCCACAGTTGCTGTCCCCAAATGCCGAAGCGTTTGCGCAGGAGGATCGACGGCATGCGGGCCACGTCGCCAAACGTGTGCGCCCCGAGTGCGGCCAGCGCCCGAGTGCGGCGTCCGCCGCAGCCGGCCAGCTCGTCCACCGGCCGATCCGCCAAAAACTCCCGCTCGCCCCCGACCGGAATCTCGTAGAACCCGGGCTTGGCCGCGCTCGTCGCCAGCTTGGCCGCCCACATCGACGCGCCCAGCCCGGCGGACACCGGCACGCCGACCGCGCTCTCGATCTCCGCCCTCAGCCGGTTCACGTAACCGACCGCGCCGCGGCCGCGCCAGACGTAGCGCTCCATCGCGGTGAGGTCGAGGAATCCCTCGTCGATCGATGCCGGCAGCAGCGTCGGCGTGTAGCGCTCCATCACCCGGAACATCTCCCGCGAGATGCGGCGGTAATCGTCGTAGTGAGGCCGGGCCAACACACCGTGCGGGCAGAGCCGCCTAGCCTCGAAGCAGGCTGTGCCGGTTCCGATGCCGTAGCGCTTGGCCAAGCGGTTGGCCGCGATGACGATGCCATCGCCCGTGCGCCCGCCGCCGACCCACAC
>WTHH01000544.1 GCA_011523195.1 Verrucomicrobiales bacterium | reverse complement strand
CGATTTGAGGCTCAGATGAACCGAAATAGTGCTGTCCGCGCAAACTTGGGCAACGCTACTTCATTCTCACAAACTCAGGACGGCTTTCTGCAAAAGGTGCAGGTCGCGTTGGACCGGATGAGTGAGCTCTCTGTCCTTTCACAGGACGTCACCAAGACTAATACCGACCGCTCGAACTACTCTGTTGAGTTCACCCAGTTGCAGAACTACATCAGCGACATTGGGAAAAAGAGCTTCAACGGAGTGACCCTATTCGCCACTGACGGTGAAGCAGTGACGATTGACAGTGACGCCTCCAAGTTCACCATGAACGCTGTGGACATGACCTCGACCACATCGACGACCGGTTTGGCCCGGATCTACAACTCGAGTACATCGTCGATCACCACCACAACCAGCGCGGCCTCGGCGTTGAGCAATATCCAGACTTCGATCCAAAACTTGGCGGATATGCGAGCCAAGGTGGGTGCAAACATTCAGCGTTTGAACCTGACCGATCAGGCTGTGAACATCCTCAACGAAAACCTTTCGGCTGCGAACAGTCGAATCAAGGACGTTGATGTGGCGAACGAGAGTACGGCATATGCCCGCGCAAACATCCTTGTCCAGAGCGGCACGGCGATGTTGACGCAGGCAAACATATTGCCGCAATCGGCTCTCCGTTTAATCGGTTAAGAATTGGGGCTAAAGCTACCTCCCAAATGGGATGCATAAGGCCCGATCCTCATGCAGCAAAGGGCAGCACTTCGGTGCTGCCCTTTTGGCTGTATGAAAGAGTAAGCCGGTCTCCCGATTTGGGGGGCATTGCTAGTTTGCCCGATGTGTGCAGCTTAGGTTGGACTTGTCTACCTAATGGGGGAGACCGACTTGAAGATCGCACAGCCAAAAAAAGGGGTTTTTCAGCTCCGCGAAAGGATGTTCAGGGATCCAAGGCAGAGGGGTCCAAGCTCCGCAATGTCATGATCCTCGTGCAGATTCACTGAACAGGAACCCTGAACAAATCCACATCACAAGGCCGTTGCCGAGACAAAGTCCCTGTGTATAATCAAAGAACGCAATGAATTGCCCTCCTCCGAAGACAAAACCGAGCAGCTACTTAGCAGCAGGTGTGCCAAGCGCATGGCCAAGCGTTGATTTGGCCGTCCTTGCGCTTTTCGGTAAGGTGCCCCGGTGTCGTCTTTTGGGGAGTCTCTGGAGCAGTTTTCCGCCTTGGATGAGGTTGTCGTGCCTGATCTTTGGCAGCAGGAGGCCGTGCAGCATCTTCGCAATGGAAAGGATGTGGTGGTACATGCAGCGACCGGGGCGGGCAAAACGTTCATCTTCGAATTGTGGTCCAACGAGGGCCGTAACCCAGGCCAGGCGATCTACACCGTGCCCACCCGAGCCTTGGCCAATGACAAACTTTCGGAGTGGCGTACCCGTGGCTGGAACGTCGGCATCGCCACCGGTGACCTCTCCGAAAACCTTGACGCACCGGTCATCGTTGCCACGCTTGAGACTCAGAAAAACCGACTGATCAATGGTGACGGTCCCAAGCTGTTGGTCATTGACGAATACCAGATGCTCGGCGATGCCGGCCGTGGCCTGAACTACGAGTTGGCCATCGCGATGGCGCCGCCTCAAACCCAACTGCTCATGCTCAGCGGCAGCGTGGCCAATCCCAAGCACGTGGTCGCCTGGCTTCAGCGGCTTGGCCGTGATGCCGAGTGGGTTTGGCACGATGAACGGCCTGTGCCGCTTGAGGAAGTTTATGCCGGCATGCTCAACTACAATTTGCCTTCGGACATTCGGGGGTACTGGCCAAGGTTCGCGGCCAAGACGCTGGCTGAGGGGCTGGGGCCCATGCTGCTATTTGCACCGCGCCGCCGTGCCACCGAGTCCTTGGCGGCAGACATTGCGCGAAACCTGCCCAATCCCAACCCACTCAAGTTGACGCATGAGCAGAAGGAATTGGTCGGCGAGCACCTTGCCAGAATGCTGCATGCACGGGTGGCGTACCATCACAGCGGACTCAGCTACGGTGCCCGGGCCGGTGTAATCGAGCCGTTGGCTAAGGCCGGCCAACTCCGGGTTCTCGTAGCCACAATGGGCTTGGCGGCCGGAATAAATTTTTCCCTCCGCAGCGTGGCGCTCGCGGCGGACTCGTACCGGCGGGACCATCTCGAGATCCCGCTCGCGGCGGATGAGATTCACCAGATGTTTGGCCGAGCCGGGCGGCGGGGGATTGACGAGGTCGGCTACGCGCTGGTTTCGCGAAATGAAATTCGCATCCGCGATGGCTATCCCTGTCTTCTGGCGCGTAACGGCATGGTTGACTGGGCGTCGCTACTTGGCCTGATGCATGGCGCGGCGGAGCAGCAGCGCGACCCGTACACTGAGGCGGTGAGGGTGCAGGAACGACTGTTCACCACCCAGCCGATTCTGCTCGGGATGGAGTTTTCGCGAAAACACCCCGACGCTCCGTGCAGTTTGGGCACCGATTCCGAGCGGGCGAGGAAATCCCGAAAACAAGTCCGCGAGATGCGCAACAGCCGGGGCGAATGGGAAACTTGGCCAAGCGCCACCCGTCAATTGTTGAAGGATGTTTTTGTTCCGCCCAAGCGGAGCGAAGAGTTGCCGCTTGGCCAAGCGCCGGTGCTGCGGCCCGCCTTGATGGAGCCTGATGTGCTGCGCCGAACCGGCGCCGGGGAACTAGTGCTGCTGGATGACGGTCAGGCGTACGGTCGCGAGCAAAAGGTGGCCGACGAGTTAAACAACCAGTTGCTCGACTTGGCCAAGTGGGTGCGCCGCATGACCGGCTGGAACAAGCGGGTTGTGCCAGTGAAGTTGTGGCGAAAAAAAATCCAGCCGCTGCTCGAAGAAAAATTGGCCGAGCATCACACGCCGGTTGTTCGGTTTCACCGGAGCGAATACCGTTTGATGGTGCATGTGCGGCTGGATTTTCAGTCGGTGCCGGCGCATGTCGATTCGCACGGCGTGGCGATGATCCGTCCTCCGGAGCGGCAGGTGGTGAACGCGACCTGTGCCGCCTGTACCCTGCATGCCGAGTGTCGCGAACTGAAACCGGCCACCGGCGTAGCGCTTTTGTGGAAGCGACTGCAGTTGGTCGATGCCGATGGCAAACCCACACTGCGGGGTCGCATGGTCAGTTTCTTTTCGCAGAGCTTCGGGCTGGGCATTGCGGCGGCATTGGAGGACGAAACGATTCCGGTCGATGAACTGGTTTTTGAGTTGGCCAATCTGGACGCCGGGTTTCGTTTCGCCAACGAGGAGGATCGCTGGAAGGGGCGCATCCCGATCGCCTGCCGTGAACGATTCGGAGACACCACAGTTGCCGGTTATCTGGATGCTGGGCTGCCGCCGCGTTATGGCG
>WTHH01000066.1 GCA_011523195.1 Verrucomicrobiales bacterium | reverse complement strand
GGCCACGCCGATACCGTGTTCGCCAGTGACCACGCCTCCCCACGCCAGCACCTGCCGAAACAGATCATCCAACGCCGCGTCACTTCGCCTGACTTGTTCCGGGTCGGCCTCGTCCATCATCAGGTTGACGTGAATGTTCCCGTCTCCCGCATGGCCGAAACAGGCCACGCGGATACCGTGTTTCTTTTGCAGTTGAGCAGCAAACTTGAAAAGTGGCTCGAGCATACCCCGAGGCACGGCGATGTCGTTGTTAAGTTTTGTCAGGCCGGTGTCCCGCAGCGAATAGGAAAACTCACGACGCAACGCCCAGAATTTCTCGACGGAGACTTCCCCAAATCCTTTTTGGATGAACAGCGGTGAGAATTCGCCGATGAGATTTTGCAAATCGCGCAGTTCGCTGCGGGTCGATTTTTCCTGCCCATCGATCTCGACAATCAGATGCGCGTTGCAACCGTCGAACTGCCTGCTGCCGGTTCGCTCGCGGGCAGCCGCCAGCGTAAAGGCATCGGCAATCTCCAGCGCGGACGGCAGAAAACCGGCTTTGAAGATTCCCCGGATCGCCCGCGCTGCGTCACTCATCGACCGGAATTCCGCACCGACACACGCCCTGACCGGCGGCTTGGGCAGCAGCTTCAGCGTGGCCGCGGTAACGATTCCAAGCACGCCCTCAGAGCCCACAAACAACCGGGCGAGGTTGAAGCCGGTTTTGGCCTTGTTACACCTGCCTTCCATTTTTGCGTTTGCCCCGTCCGGCAACACCACCTCCAACCCGAGCACATAATCGCGTGTCACCCCGTACTTCAGGCAGCGCGGCCCACCGGCATTCGTGGCGATGTTTCCGCCGATGCTGCAGTCCGAACGGCTCGCCGGGTCGGGGGGATAATAGAGTCGCTTTGCCTCCACCGCATTCTGCAACGCCGCCGTGATCACGCCCGGCTGAACCACCGCAACAAAATCGTCCTCGCTGACCTCGCGAATGCGGTTCATTTTTTTTAGGCTCAGGGCGATACCGCCCCGAACCGGCACACAGCCACCAACATACCCGTACCCCGCGCCCCTCGCAGTCAGCGGAATTTTGTGTTTGTTGGCGAATTGAAGAATCTGCGAAACCGCCTTCGTGCTTCGGGGAAAGGCCACCGCCTCGGGAGGATGGCTCGCGAACCATTTATCCCCGGAATGCCCGGCCAATGTTAGCTCGTCCATCCGCAGCGCGCCCTTGGGCAGACTGCCTTGCAGCCGTTCCAGTTGCCTTTTCCGGGCAGTGTTCATTCGACCGGATAGCCGCACGACTTGAGCAGCGCCTTCGCCTCCGCCTCCCTATCGTCCGGCACCTGCACGCGGATGCCTCCCGCCCCGAGCACATAGCCCTCCATCGACAACGCACTCGTTTCGTCCGCCACGAACACGATGAACCCGGCCGCCTCAAGCTGCGAACGCACAAGCTGCGCCTCCGCAGAGTTGAACGCCCGAAACACCGTCCTCAAGTCCATGGCTAAAGTTCCACTGTTTTTGCCTCGCGAATCGACTGCAACACGGCAAACGACAACTGCATGCTCTGGCGCGCCTGCGCATAAGGCAGCGGGTGATCTGCCCTGCCCTGCAGGAATGCCAGCCATACGGCCATCTGTTCCGCATGCCCCTTTGATCCATACTTGAAATTGACCTTCTTTCGTCCCTGATGAACCTCCAGCGACTGGAAGTTGGTGATGTCGGCAACGATTCCCGCGCCATACACCGTGCAGCGTTCCTTCGGGTAGCTGGTGTCGCCCTCGGCGGAGTACAGCAACTGCCCACAGGATCCGTCGGCGAACTCGATCTGCGCCGAGATACTGTCCGGCACCGGCACAGCGCCCTCGGTTGGCCAGGTGGTTTGCGCCGTGACACGCACCGGCTTCGAATCAAACAGAAAACAGAAATAGTCCAAAAAATGGCACGACTCACCGATCACCCGTCCGCCGCTCTCGTCGATGTTAGCAAACCAATGCTCCGGATCCAGTTTGCCGGCAAACACACGAAAGCTGGCAGACTTGGGCCCGGGCGCTCGATCCAGGCGGCTTTTCAACTCCACCGAGGCGGGTGCGAATCGGCGATTGAAACCGACCTGAACACTGGTCGGATTCGTAGCGATTGCTTCGTCGATCTCGCCCAGTTCAGCCGTCGTGAGGCAGAGCGGTTTCTCGACAAAAACGTGTCGGCCAGACTGAATCGCGGAGAGCACCATCGGCGCGTGCAGATGGTTTCGCGTGCCAATCAACACCGCACCTCCCGCTTGGCCAAGCGTGGCCTCGGCATCGGAGGACGCGTCCGCAAACCCAAACTTTTCGCGGACATGTTTCGCGCTGAGGGCCGTGTTGTTGACGATTGTGCCAAACGGAATCTGCCCCTTCAGGCTTGGCAGTAGCATCGTGCGAACAAAGTTGCCGGCACCGATCACGTCCAATCGATCAACCGGATTGGCCAAGCGCTTGGTCGACGGATCCTTGGCGACCGCTGACGGCTTGGTCTCTGCTTGGCCAAGCGCATCATCCGGCTCGCCATACTCCATCACCACGCCAACATCCTGCGAAGAGCCATCACCCAACGCCTTGTAGACCGGCTCGAACTCGGTGAACTTGATTTTCCGGGTCGTGAGAGCCTCGAGGTTAAGGGCTCCGCTTTTCAAAAGGTGCAGCCCTGCCTGAAAATTTCGCTGCTCCGTCCAACGCACGTACCCGATTGGGTAGTCCGACCCGCCCCATTCGTACGCCGGGTCATATCGACCGGGGCCGTATGAACGGGAAAAACGAACGTCGATTTCCTTGCTGGAAAAAACACGCCACGGCAGCTCGATCTTGGTGATCCCCACATCGACCATCCGGCCGCGATCCCGCAACGCCTCGGCACACTGCTCAATCGGCGTGTTGCTGTCGGTCCCGACACAAACCACCGTAGCGTCCACGCCGATGCCGTCAGTCCATTCCCGAACCTCATTTTGCAAATCCTGTTTGGATGAAATCATTTTGGGCGCTTACGGATCTAAAATCTCCGTAGACAGCCAAGTCGCAGAGCACTGGAGGCAAAAGGGAAATTCTTTTGATAAAACATGGGGATTTGCAAGTCTTTACGACTTTGAAGGATTCGACGACTCGCTCCTGTGGGATGATTTGGAAAGTTTCACTGGACAAGTCAATACAGGAAAAGCGAATATGCTGGATGGAGACGAAGACGGTAACGAAATAAAGTTCGTTTGTCCTCCTTCTAATCCAAGATTGAATTACTCTCAAGCAGAAAAGGATCTCTTCAAAAGAGCTTATAAGAACTTTCCGCCTGGATCATTTGGCGGTAAGGGCCCAGATCAAATTCTCAAAGAGTCCGAATCCGATCTTGGTCGTGTACC
>WTHH01000436.1 GCA_011523195.1 Verrucomicrobiales bacterium | reverse complement strand
GAATTTGTAGAATATAAAGGAAAAAAGATTTATATGTGCTGCGGTTCTTGTGTGAAGAAATTCAAAAAGGATCCAGATTACTACGTCAAGCTTACAAGCAACCTTTTACCTCAAATTGAAAAGAGTTTGTTGAATAAGAAGGTTAAGCTCATTGAGCAAAAATTCTGTATGGTTTACGAGGATCGAGTGGTGTCTCCTAAGAGTTATGTTCATGAGCACAATGGTAAGAAATATTATTTTTGGAGTTCCACTGCTATACGTAGATTTAAGGCGAAGCCTGATTTTTACATCGAAAGAGCTAAAAAGAATTCAAATGTTAAGAAGTTAGCTCTTAAAAAGTAAGACTTTTTTTAATTTTAATCAATTAATCGCAGCCGGTAGAACCGCTGCGATTTTTTTTTGTTAAAATCAGCTTCTGTAAATGTTTTGTTCTCAAGTGATGTAGTAAGAACTTTCCAGTTTTTCAGGTCTGATGATGTTTCCAGGGCACATTTGCCGGGTCCTAGTGTGATCACCGGCACGCCGTTTTTCATTGTTATAGCCAAATTCTCGCCAAGCCATGGCGTGATTTTGTCTACCTCGATTTGCTCGATTTTGTAGTCGTCGAACACCATGTAGTTGTCGCCCGGTTTGCCAACCTCACGGATGACCCATACGGCGCTGACGTCCCCCAAGTCGAGTTTGGCTCCCGTGGTCGTGAGAAGTTGCTTATCGACAATCGTCTCGCCCCCGATGAACGCCGACCAGTGGTTCTTTTCAAAATCCATCAAGATTGACAGGTCGTAGATCGCGTTTCGCTCGAAGCTGAATTCGGTTTCCTTGAATCCCTCACCGTCGTCTAGTTCGAAGTTGATTTCCTGATTGTGATTGTCGAAGTCGATGGAGGCCAGGCGCTTGGTTTCGCTGTTGTAAATGCTCCAGCGAAACTCGTCCCGTTGTTCCTTCTCGGTGTCGGCGAGCATCATTGATACAGAGAACTTCAATCTCTTGGCCCCGATCTTGGGAACGGTGATCGGTCGCCAAAGGTTTAGGTAGCTTTCGTCGTCCTTCTCCGGTGGAAAAAAACCGACGTAAGCCTGATTGCCCATGTCGGTGAAAGTTTCCTTAACCAAGCCGCTGCCGCCCGTGCCTTCCGCGAGCCAACCGCCTTGGCCGGCAAGGGTGAATTGCATGTCGTATCCCTCATCCGGCTCAAAGCCGGTTTCATAAAGCACCTGCGCTTGGACGATCGCAGTGAGCAATACGGCCAGAGTCAGCGAAGCCAAGCGAAGACAGGCCTGAGCGCTCCCCGGTATTCCCCTCAAAGCATTGTGCCCCATGAAGTTGATTTAGAGCGGATCCCTCTGCGGTGGCCCAGAACTTGACGAAGGCGGGCTGCTTGACGGTGGCGAGGACGACCTGCTGGGTGCAGACGGTCGGGAGATGCTTCGCGAGGGCGGGCTGTAGGAACGACTGGGTGCGGAACTCCGTGCCGGCGGCGAGTAAGAACGACTTGAGGGCGAGATGCTCCGCGAGGGTGGAGAGTAGGAGCGGCTAGGCTGAGAAAGGCTTCTCGATGGAGGAGAGTATGACCGGCTTGGCGCCTGAACGCTCCGTCCCGAGGGTTGGCTCGACGGATTGTACACGCGGGGGACAGAGCGGCTCGGCGACCTGTAAGACGGTGAACTCGGTTGGGAATTCCTGGAGATAGAGCGTCCGGGCGTCAATGGACGGCGAGGCGTGCTGGGGGCGGAGTAGCCAGGTGTCGACGGGCGGATGCTACTGATTCTTCCACCCGGTCGGCTTGGGGCGGCCGGCTGGTTTGCACTTGCTGTGCCGTAGGCCCGTACCGGTTTTCGAACCGTGATCTTGGGCGTGTAACGCTTGAAGCCCGGCGAGCGGCCGATGGAACTTGGTTTGACAGGCTCCGGTGGCTTGGTCGCCCGTGCTGATGAGTTTGCCGGTGTGCGGCGCAATGTGGAACTGCGGCCGATACGGGGCTTGGACGAGGCTGCGCGGCTGGGGCTGCGCCCGGTTGAGCCAAGTCGTGAGGGCTTGCTGGGTGTCGAGGCAGCAGTCGAGGTGCTTCGGCTGGGAGACGTCCCGTTCCCTGCGGAGGGCCTGCCGCTACTTCCGCCTGAGTGGGCGAACGGTCTTGGGGTCAAAATACCTTTGCTGCCGCTAATTTTGGTATTCCCCGGTTTTTCTAATTGAGAGTCGCCGCGTTGTTTTGCGATCCTGCGGCCATTGTCCTTGTCGACATCCGTATTGTTGTCGGTTGTGCTGAGCTTTTCGCCCTCGGTAGTGTCGGGCGTCGCGGTCTTGCTTACCTGCTGCCGGTTGGCCGGTTTTTTGCCGGGTGTCGCATCCGGGGGAGTGGGGACGGTGGGACGATATACTGCCAGTGTCTTCCCGTTTTCATCGATCTGCCCGACACGGGCGATGCTTTCCAACTCAAGATCCACCTCGCGGATGCGAACCTTGCGAACCGGTTCGCGGGTCTTTTTCTCGACCAACTCAGGCGGGACACCGTTGTTGATGATCGTGGTGTTGTTTTCGGTGATGTGATTGTTTACCACCTTAGTTTCGTTGTGAACGATTGTGACATCGTTGTCCCGCACGCGGTGCCGGTGCAGGCGCCGATGGCGGAGATAGGCGTAATCGCAGTAGGTGTAGTGGTGATGGCTCAGCCCGAAATGAAAGCCGACGCTGACCCGAGATCCGTGCCACATGTAGCCCACGCCGGTGACGTAATCGCAACCCGGGGGCAACGGAGCCCAACCGCAGTAAATATCGGACGAACGCCAGTGAACCCAGGCAGGACTCCAGCGGTAACCGGGTACCCAGTACCAACCGTGGATGCTAGAGCGATGCCAGCGGCCGTAGTGGAAGGGCGCCCATCCCCAGCTGTATGTGGAATGCCAGTACCAGCCGACATCGCTGTAAATCCAGCGCCCCCCGTGGCAGTACGGCCGCCAGCCGGTGTCCACAGCGGCGACGGTTGGCCGCCAGACCCAGCCGTGTCGTCCGTCATAAATCCAGTCGCCGTAAGGAGCGAGTGACCGATGAAAATAATTGTTGTCCGCAGGCGGTGCGGAGGGGGGCGGTGCTGGTTGGGTTTGCGCGGGCGGAGTGGGTGTGCTGGCGACCGGTGCTCCCTGTGTGGCTTGGTTTTCCGCCGGGGCAGGTTGTGGTTGGTCGGCGTCGGCTTTCCTGATCATGGCAGCCACGACATTCTCCGGTACACCCAGGTCATTCAGGTAAACGATCGTCTCGGGCTCGAGCTTGGTGACGATGGGGTTGGCTTCCACGTATGCCAATAGCGCTTCGCCTCCCACGCCGCGCGTGGCCATCTCGATCACACCGGCAACGTCCGGGGCAATCTCGGTGCTCTCGGCGT
>WTHH01000093.1 GCA_011523195.1 Verrucomicrobiales bacterium | reverse complement strand
CGCGTTGGCCGCCGCCATCGGCAAACTTGGCCAAGCGGACGTCGTGTTCGTCGGTAAGGAGGCGATCGATGACGGCGCGGGCGCGGTGGGCACCATGCTGGCTGTGAAACTTGGCCTGCCGTGCGTCAACGTGGTCAACGGCATCGAGTACGGCGACGGCTCCGTCACCTGCCGGCGCGATGTCGGCGGCGGCAATATCGAGATCATCGAGACGCCGCTCCCGGCGGTGATCTCGGCGCAGGTCGGCCTCAATGAACCGCGCTACGCCACCGCGCTCAACATCATTAAGGCCAAGAAAAAACCGATCGACACAATGACCGCAGACGAACTGGGCGTCACCGATGCCGACCGCAAAACGCGGCTGCGAAATTTCGAGCTGCCGCCGCCCAAGCAGCCGTGCCGCATCATCGAGGGCTCGCCGGCCGAGCAGGCCAACGAGTTGATCCGCGTGCTCGCGGAGGACGTTCAAGCCATCTGAGCGGAGAGTTGAAAATGAAGATTTTAATTGTTGCCGAACACAAAAACGGAGCCCTCGCGGAAGCCACGCGCGAGCTGTTTGGGCTGTCGCTTGGCCAGGCGGAGATTCACGCGGTCGTCGCCGGAGAGGCCGTCGCGCCGCTCGCCGAACAGCTTGGCCAACTGGGCGCGACCAAGGTGCACCTCGTCGAGTCGCCGGCGCTGGCCGGTGGCACCGGGGAATCGCTTGGCCAAGCGCTTGGCCAAGTCGTCCCGCAAATTGCCCCCGACGTGGTGCTTGCCGCGCACACGCCGCAGGGCCGTGATATTGCCCCGCGCCTAGCCGCTACGCTCGACGCCGCTCTGGCCACCGACTGCATTCAGTTGAGTGTCGAGGGCGACACGGTGACCGCGCGCCGCCCGGTTTACGCCGGCAAGGCGACTGCGGAGGTGGAGTTCACGGATGACAGCTTGAAGGTGATCACCGTCCGCCCGCGCTCAGCCAAGGCCTCGGAGCCGGACACCGCCCGGAGTGCTGAAGTCGCCCAGGCGACCGTCGAGTTGCCGGAACAAAAAACTGCGCTCAAGGATATCATCGCAGGCGGCGGGGAACGCCCTGACGTCACTGAGGCGGCGATCATCGTGACCGGTGGCCGCTCGCTCGGTAGCGCGGAAAACTTCAGCATCATCGAGAACTTTGCCGACAGCATCGGCGCGGCGGTCGGTTCGTCGCGCGCGGCGGTCGATGCCGGTTACCGGCCGTACCGCGATCAGGTCGGCCAGACCGGCAAGGTTGTGTCACCGCAGGTTTACATTGCGTGTGGAGTGAGTGGTGCGATCCAGCACTTGGCCGGCATGCGCACCTCGAAGCACATCGTCGCGATCAACACCGACCCCGAGGCTCCGATCTTTCAGGTGGCCGACCACGGTATTGTCGGTGACCTGTTCGAGGTCGTCCCCCTCCTCGCCGAGGCCGCAAAAAGCCGGAACGGCAATTGACGCAATGGACACGCTTGGCGACGCAGAGATCGTGGTGATTGGTGGCGGGGGCGTCGGCTGCGGTGTCGTGCATAGCCTATGTCAGGCCGGCAAGACCGAAGTTTTGCTGCTCGAAAAAAACGAGGCACTTGCTTCGGAGACCACCTCGCAGGCGGCCGGTCTCGTTGGACAGGTGCGCACCAGCGTGGATCGCGTCAAGTTGGCGATGTGGTCGGTCAAGACCTTCTCCGCGATGGAGGCTGAGCCGGAGGCCAAACCGGGCTGGCGGCAGGTCGGGTCGCTGCGGGTGGCGCTGACCGACGAGCGAGTGGTGGAGTTTGAGCAGATGAAATCGACCGCCGACGAGGCCGGGCTGGAGACCGTTTTCATTAGCGCCGACGAGGCTCACGACAAGTGGCCGATGTTCGATTTTTCACCGGCCAAGTCGGTGTTGTGGTGCCCAAGCGACGGCTACCTTCAGCCTAACGACCTCGCGATGGCCTACGCGCATCGTGCCCGCCAAGCCGGTGCCCGCCTAGCCACCGGCGTGACGGTCGAGGGCATCCGCACGGAGAACGGCCGCGTAACCGGGGTCGACACCAACCGGGGCGCGATCGCCTGCGACACGGTCATCAATGCCGCCGGTGCACACGCCTGGCACGTCGCGCAGATGGCCGGTTTGAGCCTCCCGATTTTCCCGGTACGTCACGAATATTTCGTGAGTGTTGACGCCGACGGCATGCACCCGGATCTGCCGGTCATGCGCGTGCCGGACGCATCGCTTTATCTGCGCGCCGAGATCAACGGGCTGCTGCTTGGCGGCTGGGAGCCGGAGTCGCTCTCGCTCAAGCCGGACGAATTTAAAAACGGCGAGACCCCGCCGCGCATCGATGAGGATTGGGACGTGATGGGCTGGTTCATCGAGCAGATCACGCCGCTCTACGGCAAGGCGGCTGACCTTGGCGTGCGCAGTATTTTCAAGGGCTGGCCGACCTTCGTGCCGGACGGCAAATTCATCATCGGCGAGAGCGAGCAGTTGGGCGGGCTCGTCATGGCCGGCGGCTGCAATGCCCACGGCGTCAGCGGCTCGGCTGGCATTGGCCGGCACGTGGTTGAGTCGATGCTCAAGCCGGAGCCTTCCGACTACGTCCGCAGCCTCAGCCCGGATCGATTCCTCGACACGGAGTGGGACTCCGCCGCCGCGCAAACCTCAGCCAAACACATTTACGAAACCTACTATGGCCTCGGAAGCTGATACCAACGCAACGCTTCCCGCACGCGCGCGGGTGGTCATCATCGGCGGCGGCGTCGTCGGGTGCAGCGTGGCGTATCACCTCACGCGGCTCGGCTGGAAGGATGTCGTCGTGCTCGAGCGCAAGACGCTGACCGGCGGCTCGACGTTTCACGCCGCCGGCTTGGTCGGCCAACTCCGCAGCTCGGCCAGTATCACGCAACTGCTCAAGTACAGCGTCGAGCTTTACAGCAAGCTCGAGGCGGAGACGGGGCAGGCCACCGGCTGGAAAGCCAACGGCGGGCTGCGCTTGGCCTGCAACCACGAGCGCTTGGCCGAGATCAAGCGACAGGCGACCACCGCGCACAGTTTCGGGCTCGAGATGCATCTGCTTTCGCCCGGCGAAGCCAAGGAGCTTTGGCCGTTGATGGATGTCTCGGACGTGATCGGCGCAGCGTTCCTGCCGACCGACGGGCAGGCGAGTCCGTCCGATTTGTGTCAGGCCTTGGCCAAGGGCGCGAAGATGGAGGGCGCAAAAATCATCGAGGGCTGTCGGGTGACCGGGTTCGACATTCGCGATGGCCGGGTGGCCGGGGTGCAGACGGACTTGGGCAACATCGAGTGTGAGGTCGCGGTCAACTGTTGCGGCATCTGGGCGCGCGAATGCGGTCGCTTGGCCAACGTTTCCGTGCCGGTGCAACCGATGCAGCACCAGTAC
>WTHH01000430.1 GCA_011523195.1 Verrucomicrobiales bacterium | reverse complement strand
TGCTCTTGGAATAGTCCGCGCTAAATTAACACCGCTTGGCCAAGCGGGTTCTTTCGGGTGAGGGTGATTCCAGTCCACTTTTTTGCGGATTCGCAGGCTCGTCCCTCCAACGAAAACCGTGCGCAAAATGGAGGGACGAGCCTGCGAATCCGCGAAAATATTATAATTCACACAGTGCTAAGCGCCTTGGCTTTTTTGTCGGCTGCCGTGTAGGCTCCGGGACGTGAGACTCGTGCGCCTTGGATTTGTCGCGGCATTGGCGTTGCTGCTGATCGCCCCGTCAGCAACATCGGCCGCTTGGCCAAGCTACCGTGCCGGGATGGAACGCACCGCGTTCGCCGGTCAGGCATTCGACTTCAACATCACCGAGACTTGGCGTCGCAATCTTTCGTTGCCCAGCCCGGCATGGACCACCCCGGCGCGTCGCAGCTACTGGCAGTATCTTGAAGGCATCCAGCCACGCGTGACCGACGACTGGGCCAATCATGTCATCGCGGACGAATCCCGCCTCTGGCTTGGCTCAAGCGGGGACGACACCGTTCGCTGTCTCGACACCCGGTCCGGCCTGACGCAGTGGTCGTTCGTGGCGGACGGCCCGGTGCGCTACGCCCCCGTGCTGGTGGATGGACGCCTGTTTTTTGGGAGCGATGATGGCCACGTTTACTGCCTCGACGCCGGCACAGGCGACCTCGTCTGGCGTAAGCTCCTCGGCCCACGCGACTGGCGTATTCCGGGCAACGGCAGGATGATTTCCCTCTGGCCGGTACGAACCGGGCTTGTCGTGGACGCCGGGGTCGTCTACGCGGCCGCCGGCCTCTACCCGTCGCAGGGCGTTCACGCCGTCGCGCTCAACGCCTCCGATGGCACTGCGGTCTGGCAGCGAAAACTCAACGTCTCGCCGCAGGGCTACCTGTTGGCGTCGCAAACGATGCTCTTTGTCCCAACTGGCCGGGGCAACCCGGTTGGTCTGGACCGCGCGACCGGTCGGCAGGTTCGGTCGTTCAGCGGCGGGGGAGGAGCGTTTGCGGTTTTGCTCGGGGACGAATTAATCTCCGGAACCGGCAACGACGGCACGCTGACGGCCAACCCGGTCAACTCCTCCGGCCGCCTTGCCTCGTTCAAGGGCAGTGCGATGGCGGCTTCACCGCGGCACAGTTTTTTGTTGGATGAAAACGGGGTGCAGGCGATCGACCGCAGGACATTCCGCCGGGCGAACATCGACGCCGCCAATGCCACACGCCGCATCGAGGCGCTCAAGTCCGACCTAAAAAAACCGGGCATCACCGCAGCGCAAAAAACCACCCTGCAACGGCAACTGGGTGAGTTGGGAGACGCACTGGACGCAGCCCGCAGCGCACGATTGAAGTCGGCAATGTGGAAGCTTTACGTGCCGGGCCGGGGGGCGATTGTTGCCCTCCGAAACTGCATCGTGCTGGGTGGGGAAGGGTTTGTTGAGGCGCGGTCGGTGAGGGACGGCGCGGTGCGGTGGTCGGCCAGGGTCGATGGCCGTGCGCTTGGCTTGGCGTTCGACGCCGGGCGGCTGCTGGTCAGCACCGATACCGGTGCACTGTATTGCTTCTCCAACGCCGCCGCCGAGAAAATGGTCGTCGAAAAAATGGAGCCAACCGAATTGCCGCTCGGTTTAGCCAAACGCTTGGCTAAGGGGTCGCGAACTGAGCGCGGCTGGGCGCTGGTCACTGACGTGGTCGACGGCCGCCTGTGCGCTGCGCTGGCGGCGGAGACGCAGTGGAGCATCATCGGCGTGAGCGCGGACGCCGATAAAGTCGCTGCGGCGCGGGAGCACTTGGCCAAGCGTGGATTGTATGGCCACCGAGTCACCGTGCATCTTGCGGGGGGGGACGCGCTGCCGCTCACTGATTACTTTGCCAACCTGATCGCGTCCGAGTCGGCCTGGATTGGTCAGGCGCCGAGCCGCTTGGCCAGGCGCGAGATGGAGCGACTGTTGCAACCACAAAACGGCGTGGCTTGGCTGGCACCGGACGCCGATCCCCACTTGGCCAACGGCCTTCGCGGCGCCGGTGAGTGGACGCACCAGTACGGCAATCCGGCCAACACCAGCAACAGCGGCGACGCGCTCGTGCACAGCGACCTCATGCTGCAATGGTTCGGCGGCCCCGGCGCGGCCCCGATGGTGGACCGGCATTTGCGCGCACCCGCGCCACTCGCCGCCGGGGGGCGGTTGATCATCCCCGGCGAAAACCTGCTGATCGCAGTCGACGCCTACAACGGCACCGAGCTGTGGCGGCTGCCGCTGCCCGGCTCGCAGCGCTACTCGATGCCTTACGATGCCGGCTACATGTCGCTGGACGATGGCCGGCTGTTCGCAGCGGTGGCGGATGAGGCGCGCTTGATCAACCTCGAGACCGCCGCGGTCGAGGGCACTATTCCGGTGTCGGAATTCGTGCCGGGATCGAAGCGTCACTGGGGGTACACCGTGCTCGGGGACGGTCGCGTCTTTGGCACGGCACAGCACACGACTGCGTCGCGCACCCTGCCAAGCCGCGACCTGATCAGCGCCGACTACAACAACAACCAGGCCATGGTCACCGGCACGCACCTGTTCTCAGCCTCGCTTGAGAGCGGTCGGCTTGGCGGTGGCAAATGGGTTTACGAGGGGGGCACCATCCTCAACCCGACTATCACCATCTCCGGTGGTCGCGTGTTTTTCATCGAGACCGGCAAGCCGGTGGGTGGCAACGGCCGGCACACGCTCGATGAACTCCGAAGGGCCGGCCTGCGGATTGTCTGTCTCGATGCGAAAACCGGCGGTCGGCTTTGGCTGCGCGCGGTAGGCGGCCGCCTGGGCCAGAGTCGCAACATCCTGTTTCTCGCCGCGACCGACAGCCGGCTCGTGGCCGCCGGCAGCCGGCTTGGCAACGGCAACGACACCGAGTATCTCGTGCAATGCCTCGACACGAAGACCGGTCGCGAATTGTGGGCGGCCAGTCATTATAAGGGCCTGCCCGGCGCGTTCACGCACGGGGAACAGGTGCATCACCCGGTGATCCTCGGCGACCGGCTGATCGCTGAGCCGGCGATTTACGAGCTGGCCACTGGCAAACGGCTTGGCCCGCTGGACAAACCGGCAGACTGGAACCTGAAACGCCCCGGGCATAGTTGCGGCACCCTTACCGGCGCGGGCGACTGCCTGTTTTTCCGTGCGGCCAACCCGACCGTGCTCGACCTCGGCAAGTCGGCGACCGGCCGGTTTCAGGCCCTCGCGCCCACGCGCCCCGGTTGCTGGATCAACATCCTCCCGGCACAGGGCCTTGTGCTGATCCCCGAGGCCAGCTCCGGCTGCGTCTGCCATTTCTCCCTCCAAACCTCCATGGCCTTCCGCCCCCGCCGCAAGGGGGAATAGGTAAACG
>WTHH01000529.1 GCA_011523195.1 Verrucomicrobiales bacterium | reverse complement strand
ATTATTATGTCTAAAATTGTTGATTGCTGATTAAGGCAGCTTACTTTAATATCTGTATAGCTGGGACAGGTTCGTTGTTCATCAATTTTAACAATGTTGGTCTAACCGCTATTGCCCATGCTTCAGCTCCGGATGGGCTTGGGTGAAGTAAATCCCACATTTTTTTTGTATCTATTTTACCGTTTTCCAGAAGAAATATTTTGTTGATGTCCATCCAGTATACCTGTTTTCCATCTGCAAGTTGCTTTGTTAAAAGCCCCGCTTCATGACAAATATTTATGCATTTCTCCGATGATTTAAAAACTGGCGGACTGATGCCTTTTTCATCATCTCCACCTCTAGGAAATATTCTTAAAACCAATATTTTTATTTCTGGATAGGTTTTTTTTATTAAATTAACTATAGCTTTAGTTCCCCTATAGATTTCTTCCGGATTATGGATTTTCTTAAAGTTTCTGTCATCACTATTGTTAGTTCCTATCAACACCATTGCTACCTTTGGGGCCTGTTTAAACTCGAGTTCACCGTTACTTAAATTCCATAAGATTTGCTCAGTTCGATACCCGTTATAGCCAAGGTTAATTGTATTAATGGGTTTGTAATACTTATCCCAAATAGACCTAAAAACTTCATATTTTCCTTCTAATTCACCGATCGAGTGGGTTATTGAATCCCCTATCAATAACAAGTCGTATTTACCATTCTTTACCTGAATGACTTTTTTATCATGTCTTTTGCTTGGAGATGGGGCTGGAAAGTCAGCATCCCCCAAGGTTGGTTTTTCATCTGCGCTACATGTGCATTTAAAAATTAGCAGTGTTAATGTGATGAATATCGATTGGATATATTTCATAAGTCGAAATTTTGTATGGAATTTAAAAATGGTAACAGCAAGTTTGAATTAAATTCTTGAATGTAATCTGAATATCAAAGTTCCAACCCATATCACTACTATGAGATAAAGAACGCTCCAGCCTTTTGATAACGGAAAGAGAATGGATATTCTCGGGAATTTATTTATGTACCACTTGTTAAAGCTTGAAGAATGGGCGAATCCAATGTTTGCAATTGCATCAAGGAGAAAAATAGACCAAAGCACAGTTTCAATAGTTAGTTTCATCTAAAATTTTTTTCTCTGCTAAAACCTGCGCCATTTTTTATTCAGTATTGCGATGCTGTCAAACAGCACTCTTTACCTTTTTCAAAAGCGTAACGATAGAATCTCTCTTGGCTGGGGAAAGTTAGAGTGGCAGATTAAGTGCATGGCGCACTCAAAATTTACTGTCGGAGAAATCAATGCCGTAATTGGTGACAATTCGGAGCATCAAGTTCACCGTGCCGGCTACAATGGGGTCTGGGAATTGCGACACCGCAACAGCACACGCAATCTGTTTGTCCCGGCCTACGCAGGGCTGAATCTAGAGCATGTTTTCAATGGCGAAACGGAATTCACAAACCGCGACATTTTCTTTGAACCGCGCCGGGCGCCGATGACTTTCAAAAAAATCAGCGACCAGCAGGCGGAGCTGCACCAGCCTGCCACGCCGAGTTTTCATGTGGAGAGCACCAGTCGATTCACGCTCCGCGCCCCGTGGTATCTCGATCTGGAATTCCGCTGCAAGCCGCACCAGCACGTGCATGAGCGCGGTTGGTTTGGCTGTTTCTGGGCCAGTTACATAAACGGCCCGGCCGACAAGAGTCTTTATTTTCCCGGTGGCTGGAGCAAAGGCGAGTCGCTTTGGATGCAGCTCTGTACGCAGGCGCACAATGACGAGAGCACCGTACTTGCCCATGGGGATGATTTTGAGCTCACTTGGGAGGAGGGGACGCATGATGCGCTTTTCAAAAACTTCTCCCGCATGCGATACGCCAAGCCGTTGTATTACGGGAATGTGGACGGGCTGGTTTACATCATGATGTTTAAGCCGGGGAACGGCATTCGCATGACACACTCGCCAAGCGGCGGCGGCACAAACCAAGCGGCTAAAACGACCAACCCGGCATGGGACTGGCAGTTCATCGTGCCCAAGTACGAGGTGGCGCAGGAGTATCGTTATCAGGCCCGGGTCGTGTTGAGGCCGAGCTGCCCGCGAGAGGAGATTCTCGCTGAATATGAAAAGTGGACCGGTTAGTGGCGGTGGGCGCTGGGGTATCCAAAACAGGGCAGGAGCTTGAGGATTGACTTGCGTGGCATCGTCTTCAAAAATCGTCCGCGTGTGGATTAAATATCGCTTACTTGGGGCTGTAATATTGCAGTCGTCGCTCCTTTCTGTGTTGGCGGATGATGCCGTGAAACCATATCTGGCCGTTTTTGGAAAACCGCTTGAGGTAGTCAAGATACCGGAGGAGAAATTGGCCAAGGCCCGGGTGGAACTTGGCCGAACGTTGTACCACGAAAAACGGCTGAGCCGGGACAACTCGATATCCTGTAATTCATGTCATGACACGAAAGGCTTTGGTGTAGATGGTGAGAAGTTTTCCGTTGGCTTCGACAATCATTTGACCGGGAGAAATTCGCCCACGAGTTTCAATGCCTTCATGCACATCTCCCAGTTTTGGGACGGCCGTGCGCCGACCGTTGAGGAGCAGGCCAAGGGACCGATCCTTGCCGGCGGAGAGATGGCCATGCCTTCGGCGGAGGCAGTTGTGAAAAAACTAAACGGGATCGAAGGGTACGAGGCCCTGTTCGAGGCGGCATTCCCGAAGAGTTCGCCGGCCATCACTTACGATAATGTCGGCAACGCGATTGGTGCCTATGAGCGATTGTTCGTCACGCCTGCAAAATTCGACAAAGCGCTTGCCGGGGACGCCTCTGTGCTCAGTGAAACAGAGAAGCGCGGCTTGAAAACCTTTGTGACCACGGGATGCGTCACTTGTCATACCAGCAATCTACTGGGCGGAAACATGTATCAAAAGCTTGGGCTGGTTCAGCCCTGGCCAAACCAGAAGGATCAGGGGCGTTTCGGCGTCACCAAAAAGGAACAGGACAAGATGTTCTTCAAGGTGCCCAGCCTAAGAAATATCGAGAAAACCGGTCCGTACTTTCACGATGGCTCAGCCGATACCTTGGAAAAGGCGGTGGCCGTGATGGCGAAGCATCAGCTCGGTCGCACGTTGTCTGATAATGATATCTCAGACATCGTCGCATTCTTGAAGACTCTTACAGGCAAGCTCGATCCTGCGGTAGCGGCAGCGCCGAAAAAATTCCCCGGTTGATGCCCGCTTGGCCAAGCGGCGTCTTGAATATCGAACTTCGAACAGGTAGGGACGGCTGTCCCCAACCGTCCTTGGATGAATGAACCCTGCGTTTGGCCAAGCGCTTGGATTACTCCAGCCAGATTGGCTGGGAGATGAGCCGTTGGCGGCCACGTCCCATGCTTCGATGCGCCCCCAGCG
>WTHH01000302.1 GCA_011523195.1 Verrucomicrobiales bacterium | reverse complement strand
CGTGCGCGACCAGTTCGTTGACGAGGTTCGCGTCGCTGCCGAGAAACGATTTAACGAACGCAGCGGCAGTCGAGGTGGCCAGGGGGGCGACCTGGCTGAGCGGCTCCGGGATCGCCTTCGCGATCGTCGTGGTGGCGGCAGCAGTCGAACCGGCAACAGTCGGCTGGGTGGAGACTGGCGCGGACAACTCGGCTCGCGACTCAAGGAGCTGGACAAAAACAACAACGGCGAAATCGAGGCCGACGAGGTTGACGATCGCTCCCGCCGTTACATCCGTTTCATCGACACAAACAAGGACGGCAAAGTCAGCAAGGAGGAACTCAGCCGCCTGAACGGCCGATAAACGAATCGCAACTTTTCGATGAAAAGCCGCCGGTCGTCGGCGGCTTTTTTTTATGGGCAAAGTGCCTCGGCCAATTTCTCCAGTTGCGCGCTGGTGTGCTCGCTGGAAATGGCGAACCGGTAAAACGCGTCGGCCTTGTCGGATGGGTAACGGATGCAGGACGGATAAATGCCGTTGGCCAAGAGCCGGCGCCGAAGTACTGTGGCCTCCTTGGGAGCAGGACAATTGAGGCTGACCACGGGGAACACCGAGGCGTCGATCGCCAGCCCACTCTCCCGCAAAGTGTCCTTCACAAATACCGTGTTCCGCTGCAGCCGCTTGGCCAAGCCGGGGCGGGTACGGAGTAGCCCAAGCGCAGTCTTTGCCGCCGCCGCGTAGGCCGCCGGCAATGAACTACTGCCGGTGACCACCCGGTTGCTGTCGAGTAGACTTTTCCGGAGCCAAGTCGGGCCAAGGATCGCCCCGCCGTAACTCCCGAACGCCTTGCTTAACGTGGTGGATTGAATCAGTTCACGCCCCTTGAAGCCGGATGGCGCAACATGTTCCACCGTGCCGCGCAGACGATCGCCGAGCACGCCTGCGCCGTGGGCGTCATCCACCCAGACCACGGAACCGTGCGGGAGCACCTTGGCCAGGTTCGCGATGGGGGTAATCCGGCCGGTCGCGCCAAAGACACCGTCCGTCAATAGAAGGATTTGCCGGTCGTTCTTCCGCTTGGCCAAGCGCTTGGCCAGGTCGTCGCCATCACAGTGCCGATACGTCACAACCGGGCATCCGACGAACTTCGCGGCATCGCGCAGGCTGAGGTGAGCGTACTCATCGATAAACAGGGCATCGAACGCCTTCGCCCCTGAGCCAAGCGCTTGGCCAAGCGCGATGTTTGCAAGATATCCGTCGCCGATGACTGTTGCGCTTTCGCAGTCGAAGAATTTTTTTAACACCGCCTCGAGCGCATCATGCGTCGGGTGATTGCCGGTGGTCATTCGTGAAGCACCGGTGCCGAGTCCGTCGCGGGCCACCGCCTGGGCGTGGGCCTTAAGCAGGTGGGGATGTCTGGTCAGTCGGTAGTAATCGCACCCACCGAAATAAACCAACCGCCGGCCGCGATAGCGCACATGCGTGGCATCCACAGGCTGAATGGACTGCGGCAATTTCACGGCTCGGCCGGTGCCGGTGCCGCCGGTGTATCCAGTTTTTTCAGAATCTCATCCTTCAACACGACGAGCTTCGGGGCTTTCACGGCTTTCAGGATTTCGCGCGCCTTGTCGGTCTCCCCGATGTGCGCGTGGATGCGGGCGAGATGAATTTGCACGCCTTGTTTTGAGCGGTCATCCGGCGCGAGGGCGAGCGCCTCGTTCCAGGCTGCGATGGCTTCCATGGACTGAAGCGGCTGCGTGGCGAGGTATGCCATGGCGGCATCGGCCGCGAGGGGGAAGTTTTTGGGATCCAGCTCGCGAGCCTTTTTGAACAAGGAAATGACCTTTGGCACAACGAGTTCGCGGCCGATGAGATAATGGCGGGCAGCATGGTCGGGATAGGCGAACAGCATGGCCGCAAGGTTGCGGTAGTAGAGCGGTTGTTTCGGTGCCAACTCGGAAGCCTTGGTAAAGTGCCGGATGGATTCTGAGACGTTTCCCTTTTGTCCGTAGGCCTTGCCGAGATTGTTCCACGGCACCGGATTTTTAGGGTTAAGATCACGAGCCTCAACCCACTGGCCGATCGCCTTGTCGGCATCGCCGATCCCGCTGTAATAGCCTCCGAACGCCAGCCGTGCCTCGATATGTTTCGGGTGCTTGGCGACGAACGACACATACGCCTCTTCCACTTTTCGCAGCCGGATTCGGACCTGTTCGCCCAGCGACTCCCGAGAGATGGCTGCATTGGCCTCAGCCAGTGCCGCGTTGTCTTGAATCCACCGGTCCACCTCGGCGTGCAGTCGGTCGTCCAGCTTGAGCAGCTCGCGGAACTCCTTCTCGACCGCCACTGCCTTGGGGTCGTCCGGCTTGGTTTCCGCCGCCACCACCGGCTCGAGCGCGGCCAACGCAGCGGTCGCGAGCATTTTCCACATCATCTTCATGCCGGCAAACTAGCCTGCCGGCTTGGCGTCCGTCCAATTCAATCGCGCCTTCGCTTGCTCCCCCCCCGCAAAACGCCCATCCTCCGCCCGACGCTTGCGCGGCAAAACAAAAAATGACCTATCCCGAGGCCATTCAGCACCTGCTCGACCTGCGGATGTTCGGAACCAAGCTTGGCCTGGATAATCCGCGGCGGCTCGCGGCGTTGGCCGGTTCGCCGCACGAGCGGCTGCGTTTCATTCACATCGCCGGCACGAACGGCAAGGGCTCGGTCTGCGCGATGCTCGAGTCGGTCTACCGCGAGGCCGGCCTGCGCACCGGGCTGTTCACCTCGCCGCACCTCGTTTCCTTTCGTGAGCGGATGCAAGTAAACCGCGAACTGATCCCCGAGGCCACCGTTGCCCGGTTGACCGCCCGGCTGCGCGAATGGATGGCCACCTTTCCGGAAGGCCAGACGCCGACATTTTTCGAGATGGTCATGGTGATGGCGCTCTGCCACTTTGCCGAGCAGGAGTGCGACATCGTGTTGTGGGAGACCGGCATGGGCGGCCGGCTCGATGCGACAAACATCGTCACGCCGCTGGCCAGCGTGATCACCAACGTGGGCCTCGACCACACGCGTTGGCTCGGTGAATCGCACGTCGCGATCGCCCGCGAAAAATCCGGCATCATCAAGCCCGGCAGCCCCGCTTTCACCGCAACGGATCATCCCGATGCACTGGCGGCAATCCGTGCCGCAGCCAAAACGCATGGCGCGGAACTGACCGCGCTTGGCCAAGCAGAGGAGGCCACAGACCTGCCGCTGCTCGGCAAACATCAGCAAACCAACGCCCGCTTGGCCAGGGCTGTGGTCGATCGTCTTCAGCCACAGCTGCCGGTGTCGCGCGAACAGGTCGAGGCCGGCTTGGCCAAGGTGCACTGGCCGGGTCGATTGCAAACTGTTGAGATTGGCGAACAGGTATTCCTGCTTGACGGAGCGCACAATGCCGAGGGCGCGGCGATCCTGCGCCGGGCGCTGGCCGATCATTTTTCAACCCGGCATCCGGCATTCATCCTAGGGATGGTTGACGAGAAGGATGGCAGCGGGTTTTGCCGAGAACTCGCGCCCTTGGCCAAGCGCCTGGTCTTGGCCCCGGTACGCAGCGGCCGCTCGGCGGATCCGGCGGCGTTAGTGCCAGTTTGCCATGAAGCAAATCCAGAGGCTGCAACCGTCGTCGCCGCGTCGCTTGGCCAAGCGCTGGAGCGGTGCGCCGACGAGCCGTTCGTGGTTGTGACCGGCTCATTTTACCTTGTTGGCGAGGCAATGGAGCGGCTCGGCGTGTCACCCACGCCCACCGAGTCTGAGCGCCTACTTAACGACTGGGGCGCCCCCGGAACGCTTGGCCAAGGCGGATGACTGCCTGATTTTTTTGGTCGGGGCTGAAAAATGGGTTCGCCACGCGCCGCCGCTTGGCCAAGACTGCCCGGCCAGCAATATGAAAAAAACGTTTTCAATCCTCCTCGGCGCGGCACTGGCCGGCATCGTTTTGACCCCGCAGGCCGCCAACATCGGCTCCAAGGCGCCCCAGCTGCAGATTGAGCACTGGGTCAAGGGCAAGCCGGTCGACCTGGCCAAGGCGGATGATAAGAAAATTCACATTATTGAGTTTTGGGCTACGTGGTGCGGGCCGTGCCGCGACAGCATCCCGCACCTGACCAAGCTGCAGGAAAAATACAAGCGCAAGGGCGTGACCGTGATCGGCATCACCGACGAACCCAAGGCCACTGTCGAGCGCTTCGTCCGGCGGCAGAAAAAACAGATGGAATACACCGTCGCCATCGAGAAGGGCGACACCATGTCGCAGGCCTACATGCGCGCCTTTGGCCAGACTGGCATCCCGGCGACGTTTGTGGTCGACCAGCAGGATCGCATCGTCTGGGTCGGTCACCCGAAGAGCGGGCTCGACGACGTAATCGACCGGCTGGTGAAGGGCACCTTCGACCTCGAGGATGAGATCGCAAAGGAGAAGGCACAGATTCGGTTGCAACAACTCTCCGTAGAATACTGGGAGCGCCTCGTCGAGGGTCGCAAGGGAGACGAGACACGGAAGATCGGCAATGAGCTGTTGAGCCTTGTGAAGGACAACGCCGAAGTGTCGTGCAACATCGCGTGGGCGGTGTTGACTGACGAGAACGTGAAGTACCGCGACCTGGAGTTCGCCCGCGCAGCCGCCAAGGCAGCCTACGATCTCACCGAGGGTGAGCACCCACAGGTCATCGACACCTACGCGCTGTCGTTGTTCGAGAGCGGCAAAATCGACGAGGCGGTCAAGCTGCAAAAGAAGGCGCTCAGCCTCGCCCGCGACCAGCAGGAAACCGTACAGCTCCAGAAATCGCTCGCCCGCTTTCAGGCCAAGGCCGGAAAGAGCGAGCAGTAAACAAAGCCAAGTACATAGCACCGGCTTGACGCGCGGGAGCGTAAAGGGAAGGATCACGCCTGCAACCCGCAATGCAGCGTTATGATCAGTAACCCATCTACACCGAAACACGGTTTCGTCGTTGCGTTGGCTCTTGCGTTTAGTTGGCTGGTTCCTTCCGTTTCAGCGGAGGATTATTCCGAAAAAATTCGGCCGTTGCTGGATCAGTTTTGTTTCGACTGTCACGAGGGGGAGGATGCCGAGGCGGAGGTGGATCTCGATTTGTTCAAGTCGCTCGACGATCTCCGGCGCGACACGAAAACCTGGGTCAAGGTGGAGGAGATGCTCTCGAGCCGCCAGATGCCTCCCCGAAAATCCGATCAGCCCACCGACGAGCAGCACGCGACCCTGCAGCAGTGGGTGAACGGTTTTCTCATCGAGGAGGCGCGGGCGTTGGCCGGGGACCCCGGCCGCGTGGTGCTGCGCCGCCTCAATAACGACGAGTACAACTACTCCGTGCGAGATCTTACCGGAGTGCCGACGTTGAATCCCACGCGTGAGTTTCCGGTCGACGGTGCGGCGGGCGAAGGATTCACCAACGCCGGCGATGCGCTGGGAATGTCACCCGCGCTGGTCGATAAGTTCCTCGACGCCGGCAAGGAGGTTGCCCGGCACTTGGTGCTGCTCCCGGACGGCATCCGTTTTTCCAAATACACGACCGAGCGTGACCGGGCCGATGAGATCATGGTGCGTATCCACCAGTTTTATTCGCGGTTCGTGAACGTCAACCGACAGCTTGGCGACACGTGGGACGACCCCGCCACGGCCAAGGCCAATGTCATCCGTCGCAACGGCAGCATCCCGCTCAAGGCCTACTTTGCCGCCTCGCTCGCGGAGCGTGGGGCGCTTGGCCAAGGGGAGAAAAGTGTGGCCGCAGTTGCAGCCGAGCACGGGTTGAACGCAAAGTATTTTGAGGCGCTCTGGAACATGCTCAATCAGGACGCCGCCCCTGGAGGCTCGTTGGTGCTCAACCGCATACGGGCGCTTTGGCGCGAGGCCCGGCTTGCGGAGGTCAAGCCGCTGGTCGAGACGATCCACCAGTGGCAGCAGGCGCTGTGGCGGTTTGACCCGATCGGTCACATTGGCCGCGAGGGCGGACCGACCGCGTGGATGAATCCGCAGGGCATCACCCAGTCGACGCAGGATTTCAACATCAAGCTCACCCCGCTGAAGGACGGCGGAGACGTGGTGGTTTATCTCGGGGCCACCAACGCGGGCGACGGTGATGCCGGTGACTTTGTGCGCTGGCGAAATCCCCGGTTGACCGGCGGCAACAAGCCGGATCTCGCGTTGCGCGATGTGCCCGGCTTGGCCAAGCGTTTGGCCAAGCTGCACGATGATTCCCTGGCGCTCACGGATCGTTATCTCGCCGCAGTGGACGAGGCCGCCCCGGGTAGCCCTGACGCTGTCCGCTTGGCCAAGCGCCATGGCCTCGAGCCGGATGTGCTGGCTGCCTGGCTGGATTACCTCGCGCTTGGCCCAGCGCAACCGGTCGAGATCTACGGGTTGTTTACGAAAAAAATGGAACGTGTTGGTGGCTCGGATTACGTCAATGGCTGGGGACTGCCTGAGACCCCGAGCGTTGTGGCGAATTCATCGGACGCCGAATACCGCATCCCCGGCCAGGCGCGGGCGCGCGGTGTCGAGGTGCATCCTTCGCCCTCGCTGTTCGTGGCCGTGGGTTGGCAAAGCCCGATCGACGGCGAGATCGCTGTCTCGGCCAAGGTCGCCGACGCCCATCCCGAATGCGGCAACGGCGGCGAGTGGTGGGTGCAAAATCACACCAGCCGTAAGGTCGGCAACCTTGGCCACGGCGTGTACGGCACGGGCGGTGGCGGCGAATTGAAGCCGGTGACGCTGCAGGTGCATCGCGGCGACGTGGTGCGTTTAGTGGTTGGGCCAAAAGATGGCAGCCACGCTTGTGACCTGACTCACGCCGACATGACCCTCAGGGAGACCGGCGGCGCCAAGCGGGAGTGGGATATTTCGAAGGACATTTCCGGCAACATCCTCGATGGCAACCCGTTGAAGGATCGGCACGGCAACGATGCGGTCTGGCATTTTTATAGCGGCAAGGTCACCGATGTGGCCAAGATGTCCGGCAACGCGATGAGTGTGCCGGAGGGGTCGCTACTCGCGCAGTGGCGCGACGAGCCGGACGCCATCCGGCGCGCGGCGTTGGCCGGTCGCATCCGGTCGCTTGCCACCGGCAAAACCAAGCCCGCCTCGGGCACACCGGACGCCACGCTACTGACGCAGTTGCAAAAGATCGCGACTCCCGGCCGGTACGACAACCTGCTGAAATCGATCCGGCCGGACCAGCGGTTTGGCCGGCACCCGCTCGGGCACACGGTGGTCTCGGCCGACTTGATCATGAAAGCGCCGGAGGTGGTCGAGTTGCGCATTCCGGCGGCGTTGGCCGAGGGCCGGTCGCTCGTCGTCTCGGGCGACCTCGAGCCGGAACACGGCAGCGCCGGCAGCGTTCAACTGACTGCGGGACTGACCCGGCCCACGCCGTTTATGCTGTCGCCAAGCCACCCCATCATCACCGCGACGGGTGGTGACACGGACAAACGCATCAATGCCGGCCTCGACGATTTCCGCGACCTGTTTCCGGCGTCGATTTGTTACCCACAGATCGTGCCAGTCGACGAGGTCGTGACGCTGGCGTTGTATTTCCGCGAGGACGAACCGATGCAGCGGCTCATGCTCAACGAAAAAGAAAAGGCCGAGCTGGACCGACTCTGGGATGAGCTGATCTACATCACGCGGGAGCCGTTCAAAAAGGAGGTCGCCTACGAGCAGCTCGTCGAGTTCTCGACGCAGGACCGGCCCGACCTCGTTATCGCGTGGAAGCCGTACAAACCAATTCTGCTGGACGAGGTGGCGGCGTTTCGCGCGCGTTTGCTGGAGGATGAGCCGAAGCAACTGGAAGCGGTGATCGCCTTGGCCGGTCGCGCCTGGCGTCGGGCACTGACGGCGGACGAGCAGGAGGGATTGCGCGAGCTTTACGGGGCGCTGCGCGAGCGCGAGATCGATCACGAGAAGGCGGTCCAATTGACCCTTGCGCGTCTGCTGACTTCGCCCGCATTTTTGTACCGGCGCGAGCAGGCCGGCGACGGGGCCAAGCCGGTGGCAGTGAGTGCCACGGAACTGGCCACGCGGCTGAGTTATTTCCTGTGGGCCTCGGTGCCGGACGCCGCGCTTGGCCAAGCGGCGGCAAGCGGTGAGTTGACGAACGACGACGTGCTGCTTGGCCAAGCGCGGCGCATGCTCCACGACCCGCGCACTCGGCGTATGGCTGAACAGTTCGCCTGCCAATGGCTGCACATCCGTGGGTTCGACCAAAACGACGACAAAAACGAGCAGCGCTTCCCCGAGTTCGCCACGTTGCGCGGCGACATGTACGAGGAGTCGGTCCGGTTTTTCGAGGACCTGTTTCGCAACGACGGCTCGGTGCTCGACCTGCTGACAGCCGACCACACGTTTTTGAACGAACGCTTGGCCAAGCTCTACGGCATCGACGGTGTGTCCGGCAAGGTTTGGCAGCGCGTGTCAGGCATGCAGGCCAAGGGGCGCGGCGGCGTGCTGGGCCTGTCCACGGTGTTGGCGATCAATTCCGGTGCCTCGCGCACCAGCCCGATCCTGCGCGGCAACTGGGTTTACGAGACGCTGCTTGGCGAGACGCTGCCCCGGCCGCCGGCGGATGTGCCGCAGTTGCCGGAGAGCGTGCCCAGCGGCTTGACCGCGCGGCAGCTCATCGAGAAACACAGTTCCGTGCCGGAGTGCGCCAAGTGCCACGAGCGTATCGACCCTTACGGCTTCGCGCTGGAACAGTTCGACCCGATCGGCCGACAGCGCCCCGACGCTGTCGACACGCGGACACAGCTCGCGGACGGCACGCGCATCGAGGGCTTGATCGGCCTGCGAGAACACCTCGCCACCGAGCGCATGGACGACGTGCTCGAGCAGTTTTGCCGCAAGCTGCTTGGCTACGCGCTGGGCCGCGAGGTGGTTCTCTCGGATCTGCTTTTGATCGAGGAAATGCAGAGGCAGCTCAAGGCGAACGATTACCGTTTCAGCGCCGCGGTCGAGACGATCGTGCTCAGCCCGCAATTCCGGAAAATCCGGGGGCGCTTGGCTAAAAATCAAGATTGACTCGTGCCGCTGACGATTCAGCATCAACCAAAAGACGAAATGGAATGAAAAACGAACAGCACCAATTTTCCCGGCGCACTATGCTGCGCGGCCTTGGCGTGACGATGGCCCTGCCGTGGATGGAATCGCTCCGCGTCTGGGGCGATGCCCGCCGAGAGGCTAGGCAGTCGAGCGAGGCGCCAACCCGCATGGCGATCCTGTTCGCCGGCTGCGGTTTTCACCGGCACGAATGGTGGGCCAAGGGCGAGGGCGCTGACATGGAATTGGGAAAGGTGCTGCATCCGCTGAACGATTTCCGGGATCGGATGGTGTTCATTCGCGGCCTCTACAACGCCGAGGCGCTCAAGGGTAACATCCACAGTTCGCAAACCGGCAACCTGCTCTCCGGCGCGCCGTTGGCTTCCGGCGGGCGGATTCAGTCCGGCACCAGCGTCGATCAATTTGTCGCACAACACATCGGCCATCGCACCAAGCTGCCGAGCCTCGTGCTTGGCTGTGAAAAGGCGAACCCCTCCGTGCACAAGGATTACTCGATGCTGTACAGCTCACACATCTCGTGGAGTAGCCCGACCACGCCGACGCCGCTCGAGGTCTACCCCGCGCTGGCGTTTGACCAGATGTTCAAGGACAAGGCGCAGGCCGGCGACCGAAGTGTCCTAGACGCTGTGTTGTCGGACGCGAAGGATTTGCGCCGCAACATCAGCCGGCTCGACCAGCAAAAACTCGACGAATACCTCAACTCCGTCCGTGAGGTGGAGAAACGAATCGAGAGCGCCGGCAAACGCGGCGAGTTGCAGGGCTGGCGGCCGACTTTGGCCAAGCCAAACATACCGCGCCCGAACGATGGCTATCCGCAGGACATCGTTGAGCATATGCGCATCATGAGTGACCTGCTTGTGCTGGCGTTTCAGACCGACACCACGCGCATCTGCACGCTCAAGCTCAACAACGACCACGGCACACTGCGCTTCCCGCACCTCGGCGTGGACTATATGATCCACCATCTGCTCTCACACAGCGACACCGCCGATTGGCTGAAAGTGAACCAGTTTTTCCTCGAGCAAATGGCCTACATCGCCAAGCGGCTTGACGGCATTCAGGAAGGTGAGCGCACCGCGCTCGACAATTCGATGCTCATGCTCTGTTCCAGCATGCTGACCGGGCACCACGACGCCACTCAGTTGCCGGTGGTGATGCTCGGCGGGGGCGGCGGCCGGATCAAGTGCGGGCGAAACCTGGATTACCTTGGCAAGTCCGACCGCCAGATGTGCCGCCTTTTCCTCAGCATGATGGATAAGATGGACGTCCACCCCAAAACCTTCGGCGACGCCACCAAGCCTTTGGGAGAAGTCTAACGCTTGGCCAAGCGGTAACGACCCGTTGAGGGTCTCTACTCGATGTAGCGGAATTCCTCGGAGCCCAGGAGGGCTTGGGCGTATTGGTTCCAGCCAGCCTTGGTGTTGGCCTGGGTGAGGAAGGCCAGGCCGGTGTCCCGCTCGTCATTGGATGGGGGCCGGTTGAACAGCAGCTGGTAGGCACGATCGATTCGGGCTTCGTTGGTCTCGCCCTCTATGGCCAAGCGCTTGGCCAAGGCACCTGCGCGCTTTTGAAAAAACGGGCTGTTCATGATGAACAGGTACTGCTGCGGCACGGTGCTGGTGGTGCGTTTAGCCGACGTGCTGCGTGGCGCAGGGAAATCGAACAACCGAAAAAACGGATCGGAGCTGATACGGTCGCCGTTGCGGCTGATGGTCGCGTAAACACTGCGGCGCGGGCTGTTCAAAATCTCGCTCGTTGGGGCGCCGCCGAGTTTTAGATCCAGTTCGCCCGTGGCCGCCAGCAGGCTGTCGCGCCACGACTCGACCTCCACCCGGCGGGGGTTCATCCGCCAGATCAACCGGTTGTCTCCGTCGCGGTCGAAGTTGGCGGCGATGTGACGGCTGCCCATCCGGTACGTGGCGGATTTCATGATCAACCGGTGCAGATTCTTGATCGACCAACCGTTGTCCATGAAGTTTGTGGCCAGCCAATCGAGCAACAGTGGGTGCGTTGGCTTTTCACCGATCACGCCGAAATTGCTTGGGGTGCGGACGATGGCCCGACCGAAGTGCCATTGCCAGATGCGGTTGACGAGCACGCGCGAGGTGAGCGGGTTGTCCCGCGACACGACCGACTCGGCCAGTTGCAGCAGCCCACTCTCCTTGCTGAACGACTTGTCACGGGAGATCACCTCGAGGAATCGCCGAGGTACCTCCTCGCCTTTTTTTCGGAGGTCACCCCGGATGGCCACGTGCATGTTGTTGCTGCCGTTCTCGCGGAGGCCGTGCGCCGTGGCGTACTTGGGTGGGGCACTCTTGTGGAGCGCATCCCGTTCGTGTGTCCAGTCGTCGCGCTGCTTCTTTTCTTCGTCCGTGATTTCGCGTTTTTCCTTTTTGACCTTGTCGTTCAGTTGTTTGATCTGGTTGTCGAAATTTTTGATTTTGTTTTGGTGTTCGTTGTAGGCCGTGACGACCTCGTCCGTGACCAGCGGCTTGTCAGCGATGCTGGTGTTGTTGAAGACACCGGCGATCGCGTAGTAGTCCTTGATCGAGACCGGATCGAATTTGTGATCGTGGCAGCGCGCACAGGCCACGGTCAACCCGAGGAACGCTCGCGAGAACGTGTCCACCCGGTCGCTCAGCGTCTCCGCACGGGCTGCTGCGGTTGCCTCGGCGTCACCGCCATCGCCGTTGTAGGTGGGGCCAACGGCGAAGAAGCCAGTACCGGCGCGAGCCGACAATGGGGCGTTCGGGGTCAGTTCACCGGCGATCTGCCAGCGCACAAACTGGTCGAATGGCACGTCGTCGTTGAAGGCTTTCACGACGAAGTCACGGTACTGCCATGCGTTGGGCAAGGCGCGGTTGTCGAGGAATCCGCCGAGACCGTCGCTGTACCGGGCGACGTCCATCCAGTGTCGAGCCCAGCGCTCGCCGTACTGCGGCGAGGCGAGCAGCTCCTCGATGACCTGATCCCAACTCGTGTCATCTGCAACGAACGCAGCCACCTCCTCGGGTGTCGGCGGCAGGCCGATAAGGTCAAAATAGGCGCGCCGAATCAACGCCCGCTGATCCGCCTCCGGTGACGGCTTCATCCCAGCATCCTCCAGTCGTGCGAGGACAAATTGGTCGATCGGGTTCCGTGGCCAGGTTCCGTTGGTAAGCTCCGGCGGTGCTGGGTTTTGGATCGGCTTGAGTGACCAGTGCTCCTTACGGTATTTTTCAAAATCGATACCCTGTTTCTCGGCGACCTGCGGTTCGTTAGACTTTGGCCAAGGCGCCCCCATGTCGATCCACCGCTTGAAATCAGCGATTACGGCGTCCGGCAGCTTGCGTGTCGGTGGCATCTCGAGGGACTCCTCCTTGTAAAGAACCGCGCGGTAAAGCAGGCTCGAATCGGCCTTCCAGGGAATGATCGATGATCCGGATTCGCCGCCCTGAAGCGCCCGCTCGCGGTTGTCGAGGTACAGTTTCGCCTTCAGTTTTTTGGACTGTGTGCTGTGGCACTTATAGCAATGCTGCGCCAGCACGGGACGGATTTTGTTTTCAAAGAACTCCACCTGTTCCGGCGTCGGTTCGTTGGCGGTGACGGCGATGAACGCCCCGAAAAGGGAGCCTAGCCAAGCGGTAGCTCGAACGGTTTTGCATCGATCAGTCAAGACGCCCGATTCAACCGAACCGGCCGCTTCTGCGCAACCCCGAAACCAAGCGCTTGGCTAAGCGCCGAACAAAAAGTTTCCCTTTTGAGGTTGGGCAGAGTCTTCTCGTAGCTGTTTGATTTTGAGACCGATGAAAACCAAGACACTACTTTTGGCCTTGCTGCTGCTCGCCGGCTTGGCCAAGCCGCTGGCCGGCCCACTCGAGGCCGACGTCCAACTCACCTATCCGTTGACGGTTAAGAAACTCGAGAACATCTACATCGACGCAAGACTGTACGAG
>WTHH01000036.1:1492-3410 GCA_011523195.1 Verrucomicrobiales bacterium | reverse complement strand
GCCGATGGCTCGCGAGGTACTCGCGCAAGCGACCGATGCCGACCTGTCGAACGAAACCTTTCCGTTTGCCACTTCACAGGAAATTCAAATCGCCGGGGCGACTGTCCGGGCGATGCGCGTGACGTTTGTCGGCGAACTGGGTTGGGAACTGCACATGCCGGTGGAGTCGGCCGGGGCGGTTTACGATCGGCTGATGGAGCTTGGCCAAGAGCATGGCATCGCCAACGCTGGCTACCGCGCGATCGATAGTTTACGTCTCGAAAAAGGCTACCGAATTTGGGGTGCTGACGTGACACCAGACCACACGCCGCTCGAGGCCGGGCTTGGCTGGGCGGCCAAGCTGAAGACCGACACGCCGTTCCTTGGCCGCGAGGCACTCGAGCAGCAAAAGGCCAACGGCTTGGCCAAGCGTCTGGCCTTTTTTGCGGTGGACGATCCGGAGGTCGTGCTGCTTGGCCGCGAGACGATTTACCGCAACGGCGAGCGCGTGGGTTGGTTGACCAGCGGCGGCTTCGGGCACACCGTTGGCCAAGCGATTGGCATGGGCTACGTGCGAAACAAGGCCTGCGTGGATCGGGATTTTTTGAGCGGCGGCGAATACGAACTCGAGGTCGCCTGCGAACGCGTACCGGCCAAGCTGTCGCTGCAACCGGCCTACGATCCGAAGTCCGAAAGGGTGAAGGCATGATGGACAACCCAGTGGAAATAACACGCGAGACTTTTGGTAATATCCCGCCTTCGTCGGTGGTAGCGTTTTACATCATGGCCGTGGTTTCGATGCTGGTTTTTGTTTGGGGCGTGTGGCGTCGCTGGAAACTTTGGCAGCAGGGCAGACCGATTTCGTTTCGCCAAATCTTGACCGGCAATTTTCAACGGTTGAAACCGCGCCTCGGCAGACTTTTCAAGGAGGGGCTCGGACAAAAGCGGGTGCGCGGTCGAGGCCTCGCCAGTTGGGCGCACATCATGATGTTTGCCGGGTTCATGATACTGTTTCTTGGCACGACGCTGCTGGAGATCGACCATCTCGCGGCCAAGATTTCCGAGCGGTTTAGTTTTCATCACGGCTGGTACTACGTCGTGTACGAGGCGACGCTGGATGTGTTCGGCCTGTTGTTCATCGTGGGGATTTGCCTTTTCGCGTGGCGGCGTATGCGTCGCCCGAACAGCATCGGTCATCGGTCGAGCGACTGGACGGCGCTCTACCTGTTTTTTGCCATCGGCGTGACCGGTTACCTCGTGGAGGGGTTGCGTATCGTGTGGGACAAGCCGCAGGGGTTGGCGCTGTGGTGTTCACCGGTAGGCGCATGCATAGCCAAGCTCTTCGGCGGCATGAGCGAGCAAACGAGTCGTTCCGCTCACTTGGCCGTGTGGTGGATTCATGCTGCGATGAGTTTCGGGTTTTTCGCGATGATCCCGTTCACGCGGCTGCTGCATTTTATCACCGGCCCCATGAACCTGTTTTTGGCTACGCCAACGCTTGGCCTGTTGAAGCCGATCACGATCGAGGAGGTCGAGGAAACTGGCGTGGTGGGAGTCTCGGAAATTTCGCATCTCGACCGGCAGCAATTGCTGAGCCTCGACTCCTGCATGGAGTGCGGCCGCTGCGAGGAGGCCTGTCCGGCCTACGCCTCAGGCAAACCGCTTTCGCCCAAAGGCGTGGTGCAGGACATGAAGGCGTTGATGGAGGCCACGGCGCTCGGCCAGGCACTGGCGATGCACGGGGGAGTGATCCAGGCCGAGACGGTTTGGTCGTGCACCTCTTGCAATGCCTGCGTGACCGCCTGCCCGGTGCGAGTCGATCCGCTTGGCCTGTTGTTCGATCTCCGCCGGGATCGCGCCGCCGAGGGTGCTCTGGCCGGCTCCGCCGCCAACTCCATGCGCCAGATGCAGACCAAGGGCAACCCGTGGGGCTTCCCGC
>WTHH01000036.1:0-1392 GCA_011523195.1 Verrucomicrobiales bacterium | reverse complement strand
GCCGCCAACTCCATGCGCCAGATGCAGACCAAGGGCAACCCGTGGGGCTTCCCGCAGACCGAGCGCTTGGCTTGGGCCGACGGTCTCGACGTGCCGTTGGCCAGCGACAATCCCGGCTTCGAGGTGCTGTGGTGGGTTGGCTGTGCCGGGTCGTTCGATCGCCGTGCGCAAATGGTCACCCGCGCCATCGCTAAGCTGTTGATTAAGGCCGGCGTCAACTTCGCCGTGCTCGGCCCAAACGAATGTTGCACCGGCGACTCCGCGCGGCGGTTGGGCGACGAGTTTCTGTTTCAGGAATTGGCAGAGACCAACCACGCGACCCTCAAGCAGCACAGTGCCCGAAAAATTCTCACCCAATGCCCGCACTGCCTCAACTCGTTGACGCACGATTACCCGCAATTCGGCGACTCGTTTGAGGTGACACATCACACCGAGTTTCTGCAGCAACTGATCGACGACGGCAAACTGACCGCGCCAGCGGAGAATGGCTCGGTGACCTATCACGACCCGTGCTACCTCGCGCGTGTCAACGGTGTGCACCAGGCGCCGCGCGACCTGCTCGGCAAAGGTGTCAGCGAGATGGAGAATCGCCGCGAAAAAACATTCTGCTGCGGTGCCGGTGGCGGACGCATGTGGATGGAGGAGGAGGCCAACCAGCGGGTGTCCGTGCTGCGTGCGAAAGAGGCGGTCGCGACCGGCGCCGAGACGGTCGCCGTTGGCTGTCCGTTCTGCCTGACGATGATGACCGACGGCGTGAAATCGTGCGGCTCCGGCGCGGAGGTCGAGGACGTCGCCGAGAACTTGGCCAAGCGGCTTGGCCTGTGATTTGATGGGGAGCGCACGCCGCTGGCGTGCGTGCCTTGGCGGCTCGCCAAGGCAAATTTCGGCGTGCCGCCGAAACGCAGACACGAGCAGCGTATGCTCCCCGATGAATCGAGAAAATGAATGAATCGAGTGACAACTTCCGTGATCGGGCACTGCGCTGGCTGCCTGGCGGGTCCAACGGCGAGTACGGCATCCCGGAGGGAGACGCGCCGGTGATCGACCGCGGTGCCGGTTGCCGTGTCTGGGACACCGCCGGTCGTGAATATCTCGACATGACCATGGCGTGGGGCGCAGCGCTCGTCGGTCATGCCAACCCGAAAGTGCTCGAGGCAGCCAACGCGGCCGCTGCGAGGGGCGCCAATTTCGCCGCCGTCACGCGACCGATGGTGGAACTGGCGGAACGCATCGCTGATATCAGCCCGTGCGTGGAGCGAATCCGGTTCGTTGCCAGCGGCACCGAGGCGACGATGCTTTGCCTGCGCACGGCACGGTCGGCGACCGGGCGGCCAAAGATTTTGAAATTCGAGGGCGCGTACCACGGACAACACCCGGAGGGCATCGCGAGCC
>WTHH01000465.1 GCA_011523195.1 Verrucomicrobiales bacterium | reverse complement strand
CTCAAACGCTCAATAAATTTTCATTTACTAAACACCAATAAATTAGGTGATTTTTAACCAAATTGTTCAGTTCCTTAATGTTTACTAACTAAACTCCAATTTACTGACTCACTTTTGAGTAAAGAAAATCTCAATGAGTTTTCACGATGATTCTTTGAGCCAATAATTTCATCACAAAATATCACTAGAAAAACGATGCTGAATTCGCTCATCTTTTTGGAGCGCTAAATTGTTCAAAATGAAGGGTTTAAAAAGAAAAAACCCCGAATCCAAGGTTGAGGGAACCTTCAAAATTCGGGGAGAATTTTCGAGACATAATGTTGGATGAAGTAGACCCCTTCGATCTGGCTTATGTCGAACCCATCAAAGGCTGAATAAAAAATTAGCATCACGAATGCCAAGCGCGTTTTTCGGCGTCTCAATGCCAATCCATCCGCTTGACTGTATTTCATGCGTGAAACTCACCCGCGATGTGTGATTTTTCGCGCGAATTTCGCACTGGGCAAGCGCTAGTTGACGTCAAAGCGGTTCTCATGCAAGCGTTTGCGCGCTTGGCCAAGCGGCCTCACAAATGAACGAATGCCTTTTGCACGTCGGCAACCTGCCGTACAGCATGAATCGCGAAGACCTCGAGGCGATGTTCCTCAATGCCGGCACCGTAGTCTCAGCATCGCTGCCGTTGCACCAGTGCGACAATCGGCCGATGGGATTCGGCTTCGTCGAGATGGCCACGCCGGAGGAAGCCAGCAAGGCGGTGGAGATGTTTGACGGCAGGGAAATCCGCGAACGAAACGTCGCCGTCTGCCTCGCCCGCCCCCGCACCGCCTCCTTCTTTAAGCCGGCCTAGCCTTCTCGGTGCACCTTGTAAGGGGCGGCCTGGGCGGTGCACATCATCAGGATTTCATCGATGCAGACGTGCGACGGCCGGTTGGCTGCCCAGACGATTGCCTCAGCCACATCCTCCGCCAGCAGCGGCTCCACCCCGGCGTAGACGGCATCGGCCTTCTCCGCGTCATCCTTCAGGCGTACCATGGAAAACTCGGTCTCGGCCATGCCCGGGTCCACCGTCCCGACCCGCAGCCCGGTGCCGTTCAACTCCAGCCGCAGTGCCTTGGTGATGCTCAACTCCGCCGCTTTGCTCGCGCAGTAGGCTGAGCCGCCCTCGTAGGCCACGCGCCCGGCGATCGAGCCGATGTTCAAAATCACCCCGCCCGGGTGCGGTTTCATCAGCGGCAACACCGCCCGCGTCACCCGCAGGATGCCCAGCGCGTTGCTCTGGAACATGGTTTCCCAGTCGGCGTCTTTGCCATCCTCAACCCGGTCCACCCCGTGCGCTCCACCGGCGTTGTTGACGAGCACATCGACCCGGCCCGCAGTCGACCCGGCCCAGTCCGCGAATGCGTTCACGCTCTCCGTGCAGGTCACGTCCAGCTTGTGCACGTGTGCCGAGGCGGCGCCCCGCCCCGTACACTCGGCCGCCACCTCAGCGAGCCGCTCCTCCCGACGGGCACCCAGCAACAGGTTCATCCCCATGCCGGCAAACTGCCGCGCAGATTCCGCGCCGAACCCGCTCGAGGCACCAGTCACCAGTGCCCACTTTCCTTCCAGACGGTTGGTCATGCGCAAATCTTGGCCCAGCACACCACGCTTGGCCAAGCGCAAACAAAGATTGCCCAGGGGCTGTTCCCGCAGCACAATCAGGGGCGTGTCGTTGGACAGGCAAAAAGTGAGCAATTGGTGGATTTCGCTGAACTCGGTTCAGCGCTCCATGTTGTTTTCCGTCACGATTCACCTGCTCATCGTCCTCGGTGTTCTGCTGGGCGCCTTCACTCCCGCCGAGAAAATGATGGCCAGGATGATGCCGGAGCTGATCGACGTGGAGGCACTCAAAGAGCAGGAGAAAAAACGACGCTCCGTGATCTTCCTCGAGGTGCCCCCCGACATGGCCACCGAGGAGGAGCCCAAGGAGGCGGATCACTACTCCAATAAAAACTCGCAGGCCGCCGACAAGCAGGAGGAAAAGGATACCAACAAACCGAAGGTCGAGGGGAAGGATGAGGAGAGCCATCGCATCATCGACAATCCGGCCATCGCCAAACCCAAGCCGCCCGAGCCCAAGCAGAAGAAACAGCCCAAGCCCCGGGAAAAATCAAAACCAACCGTTGAAGCCAAACCCAAGCCGAAGCAGGCCGAGTCTCTCAACCCCATTCAGGCCAAGCCGGAGCCCAAGCCGAAACCAAAGGTTGAACCCAAGCCCAAGCCGAAACCCAGACGGCCGAACTCTGTCGCCGAGGCCCGGCAACTGGCCATGTTGGCCGGTGACAAAATGAAACGGGACGGCGGCGTTCGCCGCAAGGCGAGCATCGAGGGACTCGACGCCAAGGCCTCGCCATACGGCGAATACGATGCACGCCTCATCGCCGCCATTCAGGATCGCTGGTACAAAATCATACCTGAAGTCCGCGATGTGGGCCGCGTCGTCATTACTTTTACCCTCTGGGAAAACGGCGACGTGTCCGACGTCGAAGTGGAACGAAGCACCGTCAGCAGGATTCACAGCCTGAAATGCGAGCGTGCCGTCCGCGAGCCTGCCCCGTACGACCCGTGGCCCGCCGAGATGAAAGAGATCATCGGTGACAACCGCCGATTCGTCCGCTTCACCTTCCGTTACAATTAACCAAGCGCCAGCTTTGGATTGCGGTGGCAGAGCGAAGCGTCGACACCGCTTTCTGTTTGTGAACCCTCCCCGCTTGACCAAGCGCACTTTGGAATGCTCCGGCTAAGCGGAGCACCAACGGAGCTTTCAACCACGTACGGAGCACCAGCCACCGGCAAACCGCCCAAAGCGGTGTCGCACTACGCTTGCCACCGCATTTCAAATTCCTTTACACCTCCGTTGGTTCGCGTGAATCTTTGAAGTGTACCCCGACGGAAAAACCGTTGCATTCGGTTTCGTTTGCGCCAAACCTCGCGGCAGCCATGAAATCACTTCGTTTTTATTCGATCGCGTTTGCTGCCATGTTCTCCCTGCTTCAACCAGCCGGGGCGGCCGAAGACGGGAAGCACCTGTTCATCCTTTCGGGCCAGTCCAACATGCAGGGGCATCGGCCGGACGAGGCCTTCAAACCAGCGGTGAAAGCGGCGCTCGGCAAGGACAACGTGATCGTGGTGCAGGATGCCATGGGAGGGCAGCCGATCCTGCGTTGGTGTAAGGCTTGGAAATCTCCCGAGGGCGAAAAACCGGAGAGCACCGGCGACCTTTACGATCGACTGATGGCCAAAGTCCGGCCGGAGATCAAGGGACAAAAACTCGCCACGGTGACGTTCATCTGGATGCAGGGTGAGCGCGACGCGAAGATGCTCTGGGGCAAGGTTTACGCAGCAAGCCTGAAGGGGCTGCACAAGCAGTTGTCCAA
>WTHH01000130.1 GCA_011523195.1 Verrucomicrobiales bacterium | reverse complement strand
GTCGAGGGACGGCCGCGCGTGGTGTTCGCCAGTAGCATCGCCTGTTTCGGCGGCGCCGCGATGCCCACCCCAGTGAGCGACATAGCCAAGCGCACGCCACAGACCACCTACGGCATGACCAAGGCGATCTGCGAGTTACTCGTCAACGATCACTCGCGCAAGGAACACTTCGACGGCCGATCTGTCCGACTCCCCACCGTGATCATTCGCCCCGGCAAACCCAACGCCGCCGCCTCAAGCTGGGCCAGCGGGATGTTCCGTGAACCACTTATTGGCGAGCCGTGCCACCTTCCGGTCCGCCGGGATCAATCCCACCCCATGACCGGCTTCCGAACGGTCATCGACTCATTCATCGCATTACATGAGACAGCCGAAAGCCAGCTTGGCGACGACCGCGCCTACGGCCTCCCTGCCCACTGCGTCACTCCCAACCTCGCCGAGCAGGTGCTGGCGGAAATCGCAGATGAGAATGATCTAAACCTCGGCCCAATCGTCGACGCTTTCGACCCGAGCATCCAGAGAATCGTCGACAACTGGCCCACCGCCGCAGATGGCTCTCGAGCCGTCGCGCTAGGCCTTCCGGAACCGCCCCCTCTCAAGCAAATCGTGGAGCAATATCTCGAGGCGTTCGGTCAAAGTTGATTAGCCCTGCTTGAAGAACTTGCCGCCTCAATAGCTTTCACGCAGTCTCCTGCCCTTTGTTTGACATGAGACACAAGCCTATAAAGAACAAGCTTTTCAGCGAAAACCGTAAGCGCTTGACTACACTATTGGCTCCCAAGTCTTTGGCCGTGATCAACGCCAACGACCTTCTGCCGGTGAATGCGGATGCCACGCTTGTGATGCATCCCAATTCCGATCTTTTTTTCCTTTCGGGCATTGAGCAGGAAGAGAGCATACTTTTGATTTTCCCGGATGCCGCCGAGGAGAAGAACCGGGAGATTCTTTTCCTGAGAGAACCCAACGAACACCTGAAAATTTGGGAGGGATATAAACATACGAAAGAGGATGCGCGTAAGATTTCGGGCATCAAAAACGTCCAGTGGCTTTCCGAATTCCCGGTGACGTTTCGCTCGCTCATGCTGGAGTCCGATGCAGCCTACCTGAACAGCAATGAGTACAAACGCGCCAACGTCGAGATGGAAACACGCGACGTCCGCTTCATCCGCCAATGCCAACAGGATTACCCACTGCACGACTTTCGCCGGCTCGCGCCGCTGCTGCATCAACTGCGGGTCACAAAAACCGATCTCGAGTTGGAACTGCTCAAAGAGGCCATTGACATCACCACGAAGGGATTCAACCGCATGCTGCGTTTTGTTAAGCCGGGAGTGACGGAGTACGAAGTCGAGGCTGAGTTGGCGAAGGAATACATCAAGCGCAGGGGCAAATTCGCCTATCCCCCCATCATCGCCGCTGGCAAAAACAACTGCGTGCTCCACTACTGGCAAAACGATCAGCCCTGCAAAAAGGGGCAGTTGCTGTTGATGGACGCTGCCTCCGGATACGCCAATTACAACGCCGACCTCACCCGCACCATCCCGGTCAGCGGCAGATTCAGTCGGCGGCAGAAAAAAGTCTACAACGCGGTGTTACGCGTACTCCGGGCCAGCATCGCCGGCGCCACGGCCGGCAAACTTCATCGCGATTGGCAAAAGGAATCCCAGGTACACATGAACGAGGAACTGCTCAAACTCGGTCTACTCAAGCCAAGTCAAGTGAAGAAGCAGGACCCCGAAAACCCGGCATGCCGAAAGTATTACATGCACGGTCTTGGCCATCCGCTTGGCTTGGACGTGCACGACGTAGGCGATATGAATGTCCCATTCGCTCCCGGCACTGTATTAACCGTGGAACCCGGGATCTATATCCCGGACGAAGGCTTCGGGGTTCGTCTTGAGGATGACATTGTCGTTACTGAGAATGGGCCGGTAAACCTGATGAAAAAAATCCCGATCGAAGCGGATGAAATCGAATCGATTATGAATCGTTAGTCCAATGTCACTTCGTCTGCTTCTCATCGCTTGGTTTGGAATGGTTGCGATTGGCCAAGCGGACTCCACATTCGACCGGGATAAACTAGTCGCCTGGTGCATCGTCCCGTTTGATGCAAAACAGCGGGGCCCCGCCGCGCGAGTTGAAATGCTCAAGCAACTTGGCCTCAAGCGGGTGGCCTACGATTGGAGGGCCAAACATGTTGCGGAATTTGAGGAGGAAATTCTGCAATACAAAAAAAACGACATCGAATTTTTTGCCTTTTGGAGCACACACCCGGAGGCGTTTCGACTGTTTAAAAAATACAACATTCGACCTCAGATCTGGCGAACGGCCTCCAGCCCGATCAACCCGGAACAGCAAACCAAGATTGATGTCGCCGTGCAGGGACTCCTCCCGCTCGTGGAACAAACACGCAAACTGGGATGCAAACTGGGCCTCTACAACCACGGCGGGTGGGGAGGAGAACCGAAGAATCTCATCGCTGTTTGCCAATCACTCCGCAAACACCACAAGGCCGACCATGTGGGCATCGTCTATAACCTTCACCACGGGCACGACCAAATCGCAGAATTCGAGCAGTCGCTAAAATTGATGCAACCCTATCTGCTTTGCCTGAATTTGAACGGCATGAACGACGGGGCAAAACCAAAAATCTTGCCGCTTGGCCAAGGGCAACACGACAAGAACCTTCTCCGGATTATTCGCCGTTCCGGTTACGAAGGGCCGATAGGAATTCTGGATCATCGCAGTGACACCGACGCAAAAGTCGCCCTGCAACAGAACCTCGACGGCTTGAAAAAACTTCTCGCAGAGTCCAAATAAAAAGCAGGGCAGCGAAGGCTGCCCTGCCTGTATAATTTATCAACTGTATCGTCGTTTAACTCAGCAACCTCAACGCGGATTGAGGGAGGATGTTTGCCTGAGACAACATCGCGGTACCGGTCTGCACCAGAATGTTGTAGCGGGCGAATCGAGTGCTCTCCTCAGCCACGTTAACGTCCTTGATGCGACTACTCGCCGCCTGGATGTTTTCGCTCGAAATCGACAACTGTTGCTCGGTCATATTCAAGCGCTGAATGTTCGCCCCCACCTTGGCGCGCATGTCGGCCAGGTTTTGGATGGCGGTTTGAACATTGCTCAACGCAGAAGCCGCGCTGCCCGTGGTGGTGATCGCCGTTGTGCTCGAGTTGTAGATTTGAGCTAAGCCGGTTGTCACAGTGCTTGAGGTCATGTCAACCGCGTTCATAGTGAACTTCTTGGCATCACTGTCGATGGTAACTGCCTGCCCGCTAGAAGAGAACAAGGTCACTCCATTGAACTTCTTGAGACCAATGTCGCTGATGTAGTTCTGCAACTGCTGGAATTCGACGGAGTAGTTTGAACGGTCCGTGGTGGACTTGGTGACGTCCTGCGAAAGGACTGTCAGTTCACTCATCC